>JBGTGG010000213.1:0-3828 GCA_041746855.1 Cyclobacteriaceae bacterium
AATTCTCATGTTCTCATTATAGCCATGAATAGAATCAAAAAGATTTCGTGTTATGAAAAGCGATTGGTCTCCGCCACGAAAATAGGAACCGGTAAACTTCGTCATCCATCCCCAAAATTTCATGAATGGATGGTTGTTGTCAAACTTCATTATGAAACAACCAGCCTGAGAACCGCAGCTCACCTGCTGGATAATTTCCTTATCAAAATCTTCAGGCGGAAAGCTGTCGGCATGTAAAAAATAAAAAACATCGCCTGTTGCATGATCAGCACCTGTGTTTAGTTGAACCGCTCTACCTTTCTTACTGGAGACAACCATAGCGCCTGTTCGCTGTGCCTGTAATACGGTGTTGTCATTACTCCCGCCATCGGAAACAATGATCTCTTTAATGTTTTGAATACTGGAGTATCTTCTTAGATAAGAAATAAGACGATGAATATTACTCTCCTCATTGAAAACAGGTATGATAATACTGATGTTCATGCTTGTTGACTGATTTTTAAAGTTGTCAATATGATGGAGGTCTTACCAAACTCAAATGAATCATCATAAGCAGGTTGCACCTATCTCGAACACAAGCCCCAATATCCTCCTTCGCTTTAACCATCCTTTTTAGCTTGCGCAACAACTCAATTTTGAAACGTCTTTGCCGAACGTGATAGCTGCCAACTTTATTCCTTCACCTAATGTCAAATAAGGGTAAAAACTGTCTGCCAAATCTTTTACTGTAATGCCATGTTTGATGGCCATACTCAATTGCTGGATCAGTTCACCACCTTCGGGCGCCACCACCCGCGCCCCAATAAGCTTATCCGTTTCTGTATTGCGGATGAGTTTAATAAATCCTCTTGTGTCATTGGCTGCTAAAGCACGAGGCACATTGTCAAGTGTTAACTTGGATATTTCAAAGGGAATATTTTGTGCTTCTGCTTGCGCTTCATCAAGTCCTGCTCCCGCAATTTGTGGATCGGTAAAGACCACCCATGGCAATGAGGAATAATCTGCTTTTTTTCCAGCACTGCTAAATGCGTTTTCAACAGCTATCTTACCCTCATATGCTGCCGTGTAAACAAACGCGGGAGTGTTGGTTACATCTCCCACCGCATAGATGTTTGGAAGATTTGTTTCCATTTTTTCGTTAACCAAAACATGCCCCTTATCAGTTAGTGATAAATTGATATTACCAAGGCCAAGCTTTTGAGTATTTGGTTTCGTGCCGGTGGCAATCACCACTTTTCCGTTCTCAATAATTTTTGTGAACGAACCGTCAGGGCGTTTGCAATGTATAATTGTAGCATCACCATCTTTTTCAAATTTTACCGCACGGAAATTGGGAAGTATTTCAATCCCCTCACTTTTCAATTGTTTCTCTAATTCCTCACTGATGTCAGGTGTTTGGGTACGCAGTACACGATCTGTAAATTCGATAATGCGAACTTTTACACCAAGCCTGTTATAGGCCATGGCAATTTCTAACCCTATATAACCAGCACCCATGATCGTGATGCTTTCAGGCTTTTCTTCCAGATCAAATAAACTCACGTTGGTCAGATAACCGATGTCATTCAGTCCTTCAATTTCGGGAACATTAGTAGTAGCACCAGTAGCGATAACAAACTTGAGGGCGGTGTATTTGTCTTTACCGTTTACTAAAATAGTTTTGTTGTCTATAAACTCAGCCCATCCCTCTATCATTTGCAGGTTCTCAAAATCACCCACCACATCCATGTATTTTTTTTCCTGCAACGTGGCTACGAGTTGCTTTTTGTCTTTTATCACCCTCTTAAAATCAATGTCGGCACCTTTCGGTTTGATGCCCGCAAAATTTGAATGGTTGGCATGATAAACAGTTTCTGCTGCACGAATCAATGTTTTCGAAGGCACACAACCAACGTTTACACAAGTACCACCAAACGGCAATCCTGCATTTACCATCAAGGTTGATAGTCCTAATTCCTCTGCTTTAATTGCAGCAGAAAAAGCGGCCGACCCACCACCAATAATAATTAAGTCGAAATTATTTTTTCCTGATCCGTTTTCCGTACCGTTACCAACAACACGATAGGTTTTCGAGGTGTTGATCGTATCAATGATTTCTTCTTTTGTAATCAGCGAAGGATCGTAGGTGAATTCGCCACTGTTCTTACCGTAGGCAACTTTTTTATTTAAGATTCCTTTTTTGTTGTCAAACCTTTTTTCAATAGATACAGCGCAATGGTCGCAAGTCATTCCTTCAATGCTCAGTAATACACTTGCGTTAGTGCCATTATTCTTAGTTTCTTTCATAACAATTATTGACTGGGATTGCGTGAATTTAGTTTTCCAATTCTGTTGTTTCTGTCACGGTGTATCCTGTAGCGTCCACAGCTTCGACTAGTTTTTCTTTCGTTGCCTTGCTCACATCGAACTTGACGAGACTTGTACCTTGCTCGTAGGAGGTAATGTGTTCAAGTACTCCCGGCACTCCGTCTAAGGCGAGATTAACATGTTCCGAACAACTCTGACATGTCATGCCTGAAATTTTCAGCTCTACTTGTTGGATGTTATTCTCTTTTACAATCACAACATTAGCAACCGGACTCTTCGGATAAAATATGTGCGCATAATGTGGGAACGAAA
The DNA here is from genome assembly GCA_041746855.1 of Cyclobacteriaceae bacterium. GTDB lineage: Bacteria > Bacteroidota > Bacteroidia > Cytophagales > Cyclobacteriaceae > JBGTGG01. Next base: position 2,620 of record JBGTGG010000213.1, read on the forward strand.
TCATCAATGCAGCAAACACTGTGATGATACCGAGAAAAGTTTTGCTTTGCCAAAAAGATGAATTTTCGTCTGTTTCACATTCACAATCTATTTCTTCCTGCTTGCGAGGCTTTAACTTTTGATACCACGCGAAAGCAAATACAAGCACAGTTGCACCAATAAGGTAAGGGCGATAAGGTTCAATCCATGAAAAGGAAGATGCGATTCCGCTAACACCACCCAACAAGGCTAGCACCGGAGTAATACAACACAAGGATGCACCCACGGCAGCCACCGCACCCAATATCCAACCTTTTTGATTTTCTGTTTTCATATTTCTACTGGTTTTTGATTCATTTGATCGATGGCCTTAAAAAAGGTTCTTAAAATTTTAAGATGTTCAGACCGAAGTGAGTAATAAATTGTCTGGCCGACTTTCCGTGTTTCCACTATTCTGCCATCCTTGAGTTTTCGTAAGTGTTGAGAAATAGCAGGCACACTCATGCCCAAAATATCGCTGATGTCACAGGGGCAAAGCTCATTTTCTTCTTCAAGCAGATAAAGGATTTTAAGCCTTACTTCATTGCCTGCAAGAGATAGAATACCACCCAATTGGGTGAAAGAATTGTTATTCGCCAAGACCTTTTCACGACATTGCTCGATTTGGTTTTGATCTGCGAAAACGCGTATACAGGTATTTTTTTTCATATTTTCAATTGGTTGTAGTGGCTTAACGAGGCAAAAGTAATAATAGTTTACTTATTTAAGCAAATACTTAAATATTATTTTTAATGCTTGATAAGCTTAAATGAAAGGTTTTTCTAAAGTATTATTACTGATCATTACAGTCGGTGCCTTGCCATATTAGTTCATGGAATCTGGGATACACTCGATCAATTTTCGGAAACTTCTAATACAGAAGATTTGTACAATTCCTCATAACTAATCATTTTATTTGGCCCAATCCGATGTAGGATGTGCTTCCTTTTTATTTGTGTGGAGTGTGATAATCCCGCTGCAGCAATGAGTTCTACAAAACTCTCGATTGTATTTTTATGGAAATTCGCTACCCGTTTTGACTTATCACCCACATCCAGCCCCTTCATCAGGCTTTTATTTTGTGTTGCAACACCTGTAGGACAGGTATTCGAATTGCACTGCAAAGCTTGAATGCAGCCGATGGCTGTCATCATGGCCCTTGCGCTATTACAAAGGTCAGCACCCAGTGCC
>JBGTGG010000214.1:0-2742 GCA_041746855.1 Cyclobacteriaceae bacterium
GTGCTGGTGGAGGAAGCGGCTGTAGTGCTGATTCAGGTTGCAGTGGTTGCAGTGGTTGTGGGGGATGTGGAGGTTGTTCGTGATTACATCCAACGATGGTTAAAAATTTGTAAATGGTTAAAACCATTTCGATATATTGTGAATACATAGCCCATGGTTTAAACCATGGGCTATGTTCGTGAGTTGTAATTAAAAACCGTTTTAACGGTTTAAACTCTCTTTTAAACCCTCTCCACAATGAATACAAAATCGATCCCTTCGGCAAAAAAAATAATCCGTAAACTTCACGGTTCGGTTCTTTATAATTTAGGCTACATCCTCTTGGGGGTAATTGTCACGCTTATTTCATGTTCCGGCACAACGGAACAAATTCAAGAAGACACCCGGCCCAATATACTATTGTTGGTTGCTGATGATCTTGGCTATGCAGATTTGGGATGCTATGGTGGTGATATTGAAACACCTAACATTGACGCTTTAGCTGCGCAAGGTATTCGGTTTAGCAGATTTCATACCTCTCCTGTATGTGCCACTACACGCGCAATGTTGCTTACCGGAAACGATAACCACATTGCCGGAATGGGTATTCAGTCAACGCAAGATAACGGACTTGGTTATGAGGGCAGGTTAACCAATCGTGTAGTTACCATTCCCGCGTTGCTGAAAGCGAACGGATACCACACCTACATGGCAGGCAAATGGCATTTGGGCAAGGACTCCTTATCTAACCCTTTTAGTAAGGGCTTCGAGCGTTCATTTGTAAACCTTCTCGGTGCCGGAAATCATTACGATGAACAAGGGTTGTTTGCTGAGAATTTAACTACTCCTTATACAGAAGATGGCAAAGCTGCGAAATGGAAGAAAGGTAATTACTCAACTGACTTCTATACTGATAAATTGATTGAATACATCAACGCGAACAAACATGATAAGAAACCATTTTTTGCTTTCGCAGCGTATACGTCTCCGCACTGGCCATTACAAGTTGATGAAAAGTATTGGAAAAAATATGAAGGTCGCTACGATGACGGGTATGAAAAATTAAAAGAAAGAAGACTTCAAAGCCTCAAGGATGCAGGGATGATTCCAAAAGATGCCGTGTTGCCGCCAAACCATAAACGCGTAAAACCCTGGGATTCGTTGTCATCCGAAGAAAAGAAAAAGGAGGCAAGAAAAATGGAGTTATATGCCGGCATGGTAGATAACCTCGATTATAATGTTGGGAGAATACTCCAGCATCTAAAAGACATTGGTGAATATGAAAATACAATAATTGTGTTTATGTCTGACAATGGTGCCGCAGCGGAAGATTTTTATTACAATCCGAATTTCGCCCCTTTTCTAAAAGAGCATTTCAAAGATGATTATGAAACGATGGGACAACCCAATTCCTTTATTTCGTATGGTCCACAATGGGCAGAAGCGGGTTCATCTCCCTTCCGGCACTTTAAGGGATTGACAACAGAAGGCGGTATCGTTGCGCCCATGATTATTGCCGGACCAAATATTGAACGAAAAAATAAAATTCAAGATGATTTGGTAACGTTGTTGGATATCGCCCCTACTTTTTATGATGTGGCCAAGACTTCTTACCCAGATGATTTTGAAAGGAATAAAATTTATCCGCTCAAAGGAACTTCATTGATGTCTTTTCTTTCAGCAAAGTCTGACCAGATACATTCTTCCGATTATGTCTTTGGATTGGAGCATAATAATATTTCCATGATTAGAAAAGGGGATTGGAAAATCACCAATATCGATAGCCCTTTCCTTGAAGAAAATTTTAAACTATACAATTTATCGAATGACCTTGCAGAGCTTACTGATCTCAAAGAACGTGAGCCTGAGAAATATAAAGAACTGCTGGAAGAGTGGCAGAAGTTTAGCAAAGAAGTAAATGTTAAAATACCTTCTCCTTCCTGGTAACCACATGATGGCGTCCGTCATAGTTTGGTAGAAAGTAAACTGCACCTTCCCTGGCAAGCAAGAAAATTTATTGCTTGTTCATTTTAATTAATTTCTTGTTCCGCAATCGATTTCTATATGATTTTTAGTACCTTCATTAATACAACTAACTAAAACCAATTGATTATGAAAAAACTAGGACTGTCCTTTTTATTGCTGTTCGGCATTGTTACCATTAATTTCGCTCAGAGTGAAAAAATTATGGTTTCAGCAGGGTTCGGTATATTGGCTCCAGCCTGTACCAACTGCAAAACTTTGTCAGGATTTGAAGCGTCTGGCGGATATGCCATCACCGAGAAAATTGTAGGTTCTGTGAACCTTGGATTTTTTAGCAGATCAGATTCACCTTTCAAAACCAATGCTTTTGCCATTGGTGTTTCTGGTGAGTATTATTTCAAAGAAGCTTACAAAGGATTTTATGTTAGCCCGGATGTTACCTTTATTTCAACAAAGTCAAAATATGATGGCAATGAGACTGGAAGTGAAGACAACCTTACTGTTGGTTTAAACCTTGGTTGGGCAATAGCCATTGGTGACAATTTCCGGATAATACCACATTTTGGGTATGGAACCTGGTTTGAAAATACAGATGGAAGAATTACTGCCGGGTTAAAAGTTGGCTATAGACTTTAAATTAAATGATAGTCCGCAAAGATACCTAACCGCCAGAGATCATTTTGTCTACTCATGCAACGGCATTCTTTTGCGAGCTATTTGGCGTGATTGCTTATTGCGCGGAAATCACTTGCATCAGCTATTTCAAATGGGTAGGCCGCG
>JBGTGG010000215.1:0-20915 GCA_041746855.1 Cyclobacteriaceae bacterium
TTTTCCTCAGGAATAAGTTTTGTAATCTGATGCACGACATCGAAGATTTCTTTACCCTTTTTGTAGATAGGGAGTTCCTTTGGATCGATAAACTCTTCTTCATCATCCCCGTTCATAAAATGTCTTTTTAGTATGAATGAACCCCAAGCTGTCCGGAGTAGGGGATAATGCCAAGTTTTTATAAGAATAAATCTTAAAATTTTTATAGGTATACTTTTTTTGTCGTGTGTTGTCAGGAGTCTTCAACAATTCCGGACAACAATTAGATTTTGACAGGAGTGTTTCTGTTTTCATTTGTTTTATCACCCAATTGCCCATACTCATTCCAACCCCAGGTCCACAGTGTATGATCTGTTTTTATTGCCAAACATTGATAGTAGCCACTAGCAATAGTTTCGTAGTTGGATCCAACTATAACTGGTACGAGCTTGTCTAAGTTGGTGCCGTCCCCCAGTTGACCTGCGTCATTGCGTCCCCATGCCAACAATGTTCCATCTGTTTTCAGTGCTAAAGAGTGGCCGGAACCAGCAGCAATTGCGCTAAAATCAGATCCAATTTGCATTGGAGAATTTTTATGCTCAGTTGATCCATCCCCTAACTGGCCATAGTCATTCCATCCCCATACCCATAGGGTGCCATCCGTTTTAAGCGCCATCGAGTGAAACTCCCCAGCAGCAATTGATACAAATCCTGACCCTATTTGCACAGGGTCTAATCTGATTTCATTTGTACCATCACCTATCTGACCTCCACTGTTGTCACCCCATGCCCATAATGTGCCATCCGTTTTTAATCCTAGAGAATGGTAGTAACCGCCGGCAATTGCTTTGAACGCTGATCCTACCTGTTTAGGCAAGTTTACACGTGTTCCACCAATGAGTCCCCACATCCAAAGTGTACCATCTGTTTTTATAGCAAGGGAGTGAAAGGCACCAGCCGCAATTGTTTTAAAATCAAATCCAACTTGTTGGGGAGTATTCTGGTTACTAATGATTTCATTACCTAATCCTAATTGGCCGTATTCATTATTGCCCCATGCCCATAGTGTCCCTCCCTTTTTTAATCCCAGGGAATGTACATAGCCCGCAGAAATCTGCTCATACTCAGATCCGATTTGGACCGGATAATTTTTGTCCTCATTTGTGTTATCCCCTAATCCACCATAGTAGTTTAATCCCCATGCCCATAGTGTGCCATCCTTTTTAAGTGCCAAAGAGTGAGCATCACCTCCGGAGATTACAGTAAAGGGAACAGTCACAATTGGAGTGGTCTCATTTGGATCACATCCGCTGATCAGAACCAAACTACAGAGAATCACGAATGTATAAGCTGAAAATAGGTTCTTCATTTTTTTATCAATAACCACCATCATTGTTGATATGCTAACGTCTTCACAAAGTTATTCATAATTAATAGGATTTCTAAAAGTACTCTTAAACCCAGGTTTATTCTTCCTCCGTGTTACCTGCTACACCCTCTGATGGTTGGGCTATGAGCAATGTGGTTTGGAATTTGAGTACAAAGTGAACGGAGTTATAATAAAATGGATGTTACTTTCACTTTCCGATACAGAACTTGCTAAAAATATTATCAAGTAGATCATCGGTTGTGATCGTCCCGGTGATCTCACCAAGGTAGTGCAAGGATTGCCGGATGTCCATTGCGAGGAAGTCTCCTGTAACGCCATTGTCCATTCCTTCCAACACACGGGTCAAGGCATCGTACGTTTGTTTTAAATTTTCGTAGTGGCGTAGGTTCGTTACCAGTACATCACCTTGCTTTACTTTGTCGAAATGAAATTTCTCGAGGATTTTTTCTTTTAATTCTTCGATGTTGGTTTTCTGTGAAGCGGAGATTAACACAAACCCTTTATCTTCCAATGCTTTTAGTAATGAAGTATCAGCTTTGTCGGATTTGTTTCCTACTTTGATAATCGTTGAAGCGAATTTCTCTAATTCTTTTTCTTGCTGTTCAATCTCTTCCAGTGAAGTGGAAGAGAGATCAAACAAGTATAAAATCAACGAAGCCTTTTCCATCCGGTCGCGGGCACGTTGTACACCAATAGCTTCAATTACATCTTGCGTATCACGAAGTCCCGCAGTATCAATAAAACGAAAGTGAACACCACCTAATGTAATTTCATCTTCTATCGTATCACGGGTGGTGCCGGCAATCTCCGATACAATTGCTTTCTCCTCATTTAATAACGCATTGAGTAACGTTGATTTTCCTGCGTTTGGTTTTCCGGCAATCACGGTAGGAATTCCATTCTTGATCACATTGCCCTGATCAAAAGAAGTAATTAGTGTATGCAGGTACGATTGAATGGTAAGAATTAATTTCTTTAAATCATCACGCCCTGCAAACTCCACATCTTCTTCCCCGAAGTCGAGCTCGAGTTCGATGAGGGAAGCAAAGTGCACCAGTTCTTCCCGAAGTTGATGGATCTTTTTTGAAAACCCGCCACGCATTTGATTAATCGCTGCCTGCCGTGCATTGTCGGTTTCGGAGTGGATCAAATCGGCAACGGCTTCCGCTTGCGCCAAGTCAAATTTTCCATTGAGGAAAGCACGTTTTGTAAATTCACCGGGCTCAGCCAGGCGAGCTCCAACATGCAATAATGATTTGATAATTTCCTTTACAATCACCGGTGAGCCATGACAAGAAATCTCGGTCATGTTTTCCGTAGTAAAAGATGTAGGGGCCTTAAACACAGAGACCAACACTTCATCAATAATGGCATTGCTTTGATTTCGAATAGTTCCGAAGTGAAGTGTATGCGAGGGCTGTATTGTTAAATCTTTTCCTTTGAATACTTTTTGGGTAATCGTAATAGCATCATCACCCGTTAGTCGGATCACCGCCAATGCGCTTATTCCTTGTGGTGTGCTGAGTGCTACGATTGTATCCATTTGTTAACTAGTCTTGAGTATTGAGTAAATAGTCTTGAGTAAATAGTATTTGAGTCTATGTTTTAAATCCAGTATCCAGTATCCAGCATCTAGCATCTAGTATCCAGCATCTAGTATGCAGTATCTAGCGTCCAGTACCTTTAGTCTCCTGTACAATAAACACCGGTATATCCACACGATGGCGTACAGTATCGACTGTGGCACCAAAGATCAAATCTTTTAGGAATTTATGTCCATGTCCACCCATTACCAATAAGTCGGCATCAAATTCTTTCACCATCTTCGGTATTTTTCTTCGTGGGTTTCCAAAACCAATTTTCATTTCTACGTTGAGGTTTCGTTGCTTCAATTGCGTTACATAGTTTGTGAGTGCTTGTGTATCCGAAGTTACTTCATGATCGGCAATCTCACTACCATACACCATCGCCCCAACTGATTCAACAACATGGATCAGTAAATAAGTTGTGTCAGCACCCCCTTGTGCAATCGCACTTCGAATGGCCAGTGAATCAATGTTTGAAAAGTCAATACAAATCGCGATTCGGTTATACGTCATTTTTTCAATCTGCTCAAGGTTCGTGGCAGAACCGTGTGGTACTTTCGGCATTTTTTCAGAACGTCTGTCAATGAGTGGCTTAAAGGTAATGTATAACAATAACAATGCTGCCGCTACACTTGCAGGAACTACCGTTATCCAAATAATCCACGCCTTATCCCCGGCATTCACGATCCAGGAAGAAACTTCTTGAACCACCAGTTGCACATTCAGTGTAACAATAATAATGGCGATGGCCCAGGCAGCAAGTACTACCCAAAGCTTGTTTGCGAAAATCCCCATCTTTTTCTTATCGCTGGTAAGATGGATTAGTGGGATGACTGCAAATCCCAATTGCAAGCTGAGAATTACCTGGCTGAATACCAATAACGCTCCTGTTTCTGATTCTCCATAGATCAGAATAACAATGTATGCAGGAATGATGGCGATTATTCGCGTGATCAACCTACGTAGCCAGGGTGCTATTCGCAAGTTCAAATATCCTTCCATCACAATTTGTCCGGCCAGGGTACCCGTAATGGTTGAACTTTGTCCTGCGGCCACCAATGCAATGCCAAAGAGGAGCGGGGCGAGCTCATTGCCGAGCAGCGGAGAAAGTAAATGGTAGGCATCTTGTATTTCCGAAACTTCATGCATGCCCGCTGTGTAAAATGTGGAAGCGGCCAGCACAAGGATAGCGGCATTCACAAAGAAGGCAGCATTTAATGCAATGGCTGAGTCAATAAAATTATATTTTATGGCGGACCAAATTCCTTTGTCTTGCCGATCAATCCGCCTGGTTTGCACCAGTGAAGAATGCAAATACAAATTATGCGGCATCACGGTAGCGCCAATAATACCAATCGCGATGTACAATGCCTGATCATTTGGAAGTGTGGGAATAAATCCAGTGATCAGTTCGCTCATGTCCGGTTTTGCAATAAACATTTCCACTAAAAATGCTCCACCAATCACTGCTACCAATGCAACAATGAAGGCTTCAATTTTTCGCATCCCGTAGCTCTGCAAATAGAGTAAAAGCAACGTATCCAGTACGGTTAAGGAAACTCCCCAAATCAACGGCAGGTCAAACAGTAATTGTAAACCAATGGCCATGCCCAATACTTCTGCTAAGTCGCACGCAGCAATGGCGATCTCCGCCAAAAACCACAGTGCATAATTTACACCGGGCCGGTACGTGCTGCGTGATGCCTGTGCTAAATCCAATTGTCGTACGATCCCTAACCGCGCACTTAAACTTTGCAAGAGCACCGCCATGATGTTCGACATTAATAATACCCAGATGAGGGCATACCCAAACTGACTTCCACCGGCAATATCCGTGGCCCAGTTTCCCGGATCCATGTACCCAACACTTACTAAGTAGGCGGGACCTAAAAAGGCAAAGAGTTTTCGCCATCCTTTGCGTGAGGATGTATCAATACTTGAATTTACTTCGCTTAATGATTTGTTCGCAGGTTCCATACTATTCTGTCACGAGTAAATTTTCTGCAGCTACTTGCGAAATGAATACTTTGTTTTTGTTGTCGATGATCAGTTCAAGGGAATTGTCAAAATCAATTCGCTCTTTGATAAGGATGGAAGCTTTGATATATATTCCCAACTTATCGAGGTACTGAAGAAAAGCAGGGGAGCCATCTTTTACAGATTGTACTTTATATTTTTTGTTTAACAGACAGGTTGATAATGGAACCTGTTTGGTTTCCTGAATTTTTCCATGCTTATCGGGAATCGGATGACCGTGGGGATCAACCGAGGGATGATCCAGAAAGGCATCCAATTTTTCAATCAACAAGGGCGACTTTATGTGTTCCAATTGTTCGGCAACTTCGTGGACCTCATCCCAACTAAAGCCCAATTTCTCAACCAGAAATGTTTCCCATAGACGGTGCTTCCGGATCACATTCAATGCTTCAGTCTTTCCTTTCGGTGAAATGTTCACGCCTTTATATTTTTCGTATGCGATCACATCTTTTGCCGAAAGCTTCTTGATCATATCGGTAACTGAAGCGGCCTTGTTGTTCATCGTTTCGGCCAATGCATTGGTGGAAACCGAATTTTTTCCTCCTTTGGAGAGGTGATAGATGGCTTTCAGATAGTTTTCTTCAACGAAGCTTAGCATATCCTAAATTTAGTTTATGCAAAAATAAATATTTAGGGTAATCTAAAAAATAATTTAACCTATTTTATTAAGATTTTGGAAGAAAAGCCCGGATTATATTTGACAGCGATGCTTCTTGATCCTCCCAAAATACGTCCGGAGGAGCCTCTTTATAAAAGTGATGTTCCTTAAACTTATTAAGAAGTTGGTGTGCCGGAAAAGACTTTTCCAGGAGTATGGCCGCGTCATACAGTTCGCAATAGTCGACCCAAGGTTGGTACGGCACAAGAAAGATGGGGAGTTTGAACGCCAAATATTCAAAGAGTTTTGTGGGAATGGATCCTGAAGTTGAGGCATCGGGAATGTAGGTGATGAACCCGGCATCACTTTTACTGATTTCTTCCAATACACGTGTGTGCGGTACTAATTCATCACCACCGATAAGTTTAATAAAGTTGTAATCCTTGATTTCATTTTTGATCGCCACCAAAGCTTTCGGAATTGCACAATAGCCAATAATGGTTAACCGAATTGAATTATTCACTTCATAAAAAGATTTAGTCCATCGAATAGCTTCGAATATTCCGGTACTGGTAGCAAGTGTTCCTGAAAATAATAAATGGATGTTGCCATCAATTGCTGATTTTTTTTGAAAGGAACTTTGATCAATCGCGACTTTGCTTGCTTTATTTTGAAGAACAGTAAAGCGATTCTGTAAAAAAGTAAGTTCATGTTGGTAGGAAGCTTCCGCCAGAAAAAAATGGTTGATCGAACGACTCAGTAATTTTTCTTTTAATCGCACGAGCATCGCCACCCATTCTTTAATGAAACCCGGAAAAGTAGTGGAGTGGATAATATTGCGATAATAGTTTTCCTGAATGTCATAGATCAATCGACAACCGGTTATCCACTTTGCAAGCACAGACACAAATAGGAGTTCATGTGTTGTAAGGATCACAATTGCAGGCTTAATGGCCACCACCTGTTTTAGAAAATCAAAACGTACGAAAATTCTTTTTAGACTTAATCGATTGAATGGTTTGAATGGGATAAAGTTGAAAGTAGCCGGAAGGTGTGTGTTCCTAGTAGGGTAACCTATGATTGTAATATCGATATTCGTTTCTTTGCCAATCGAATGCCCCAGTTTTTCAAACATACGGGTATCGTCTATAGGTTTAAGTATAGATGCGATGACAATTGGTATTTTTTTTATTTCTTGCGGCAAAGAAGTGCAGATTATGCTTCGGCTAAACTAAAAAGGAAAATGGAATTAAGACAAGTTATTGAAAAAGCATGGGAAGATCGTTCGATGCTTCAGGATGCCAGTGTTCAGCAAACGATTCGTTCGGTTGTTGAAATGCTTGATAAGGGGGATTTGCGTGTTGCAGAACCTGTAGCTGATGGTTGGCAGGTAAATGAATGGGTGAAAAAAGCGGTGATCTTATATTTTCCTATCCAGCAAATGGAAACCATTGAAGTGGGGCCTTTTGAGTTTCACGACAAGATTGCGTTAAAGAAGAATTATAAAGCGTTGGGGGTGAGGGTAGTTCCGCACGCTATTGCCCGATATGGTTCGTATGTGAGCAAAGGGGTGATCATGATGCCCTCCTATATTAATATTGGTGCCTATGTAGATGAAGGTACAATGGTGGACACCTGGGCTACGGTTGGTAGTTGCGCACAAATCGGTAAGAATGTACACCTCAGTGGTGGTGTTGGAATCGGAGGGGTATTGGAACCGGTGCAAGCGGCTCCTGTAGTGATTGAAGACAACGCGTTTATTGGGTCGCGTTGTATCATTGTGGAAGGTGTGAGAATTGGGAAAGAGGCTGTGTTGGGTGCCAATGTAGTATTAACGGCAAGTTCTAAAATTATTGACGTAACCGGCAGTGAACCAAAAGAGTACAAAGGATACGTTCCGGAGCGATCAGTAGTAATTCCTGGATCTTATCCCCGACAATATCCGGCAGGTGAATACAATGTTTCCTGTGCATTAATTATTGGTACACGTAAGGAAAGCACCGACAAGAAAACTTCCCTGAACGATGCATTGCGGCAAAATGATGTTTCCGTGTAGTCCATTTTTCTTTTGGCATAACCTTTGAAACTGAGCGGGTATGGTTTCTACGAAAGAAACGGAATTGGTAGATTTACGTACCGTTATAAAGTTATGAAGCGTTTTGTTTTTGCCTTCTTCCTTTTTGTTTTGTTTGCCTTTACTGGTGATCGAAATGATATTTATAAAATTGTGAAGAACGAAAGTTTCTCACGTGGTGAGCAGTTGCACTATAAAATGAGTTATGGAATTTTGAATATCGGAAAAGGAACCGTGAAGATTCACGAAAATTTTTTCCGGGTGAATGACCGGCAATGCTTTAAGCTGGAAGTATTTGGTAAAACCGTTGGGTTGGTGGATTGGGTTGCGGATGTTGATGATCAATGGGGAGCCTACATTGATACGGCAGCAATTGTTCCACATATTTCATATCGGAAAATTAGGGAAGGTAAATACAAGAAAGATGAAATTACCAACTTCGATCATGTTCGCCAAAAGATTGAAGTCAAACAAATTGACCAGAAAACCGGAAAGTATAAAGAACCAAAGTATTACGATTATGAAAAGCCTGCGCAGATGCGCGATATGATTGCGGGCTTTTTATATCTGCGTACGCTAGACTTGTCAAAAGTACAGATTGGGGATTCCATTAAGGTGAGCGGTTTTTTTGAAGATGAATTTTATAAAATGCACATCATCTATCAGGGGAAATCAACAATTAAAACGAAAGTGGGCAAGGTTCGGTGTGTGGTGTTCAAACCCGTAATGCCGGACAACAAAGTTTTTGATGGAGAGAATTCCATTACGGTTTGGTTTTCGGATGATAAAAACCGAATCCCGATCAAGGTTTCTGCAAAGATGTTTATCGGAAGCGCAGGTGTGGAATTAACCAGCTATGGTGCATTGCGAAATCCATTGAACCTGGTCAAATAACATTTTATTTGGTTCCGAATATTTCCAATAAATGTTCTTTCGAAACAGGTTTGGAAATATAGTCCAGTACATGTTTGTTTTCCCTGGCGCGATCGGTATCCCGCGGATCAATTGAAGAGCTGACCATGTAAATCTTCACTTCTTTCGCCAGCCGCTGATGAAGTTGATCATACTTTTCAAGAAAGATCCATCCATCCACGATGGGCATATTGATATCAAGAAACAATGCATCCGGCAACTGGCTAACACATGCAGAATGTTTTTCCAAGTATTCAATTGCCTCCCGACCATTGATAAAGGTTAGGAAACGATCTGAAACGTTCGTCAATTGCATGAGCCGCACGGCCATCATGTGGAAGATTTTATCGTCATCCACAATGGCAACCAAGGGTTTAAGTATTTCAGTTTTGTTTTCCGAAATCAATGGTAAATTTTGTTCCTTCATCTTTCTTGCTCGAAGCCGAGATCGTTCCCCCCAATGCCTCAATTTGGTTTTTTACTAAAAAAAGCCCTACACCCCTTCCTTCAGGATGGTTATGAAAGGTCTTTCGTAATTTAAATAGTTGATGTCCGTAGCGCTGTAAATCCATTCCCAATCCATTGTCTTCAACGGTTAAAAATAGATTTTCGTTCTCCCTAAAAGTTTTGATTTTTATTTCTGGCTTCCTTCGCGAATGGCTGTACTTCAGGGAATTGCTCAACAGGTTCAATAAGACGCTCTCCAGATAGATATTTGGATAGGTAATTTCAGCAACCTCAAAATCGGTATGAAACGTGGCACTCATTTCCAACGCTTTCGTATGCAACATATTTCTTACCCGTTGATACACCGTTTCAAAATCAAGCCTTTGCTTTTCGATTTCCTGGTCTTGCTTGATCTTGAGTACTTCATTGAGTTCATCCAATGAATTAATAATATTCTGGCTCGACCGGACAATCAAATGGTTCAGCTCTTCCTGTTCTTTTTCATCGCTTGTCTTCGATAAAAGTTCGAGGAGTGAAAGCACGTTGCCAATCGGTGAACGTAAATTGTGGGAAACAATTTCTGTGAATTCTTCCAGTTGGTTGTTCTTTCTTCTCAGGTTATCCGTTAGGGCAATCAGGCTTGCATTTTGTTCAATGATCTTGGCTTCAACTTTCTTTCGTTCCGTGATGTCCCTGAATTCTGTTACCCGAATATCTTTACCCTTATACGGTACATTTTTCGCTTGTACTTCGATGGAGTAGCGCGTTCCATTTTTCCGTACGCCTTGCACATCATAGGGTTGTTCATAACCCGATAAGATATTGGTCATCACCAGGTCCCGGTATTCAAACGCAATCAACTCGAGGCCATTCATTCCAATCAACTCGGATTGGTCATAGCCGGTCATGCGCGCCAATCCTTGATTGCAATCCAGGATCAAACCTTTGTCATGAAGGGCAATTCCACCAAACGATGCTTGCTGAAGTGTTTTAAAGCGGTATTCGCTTTCGCGAAGTTCAGCTTCCATGGTGTGGTTTTTAGTGATATCAATCATCATCCCCATCATCCTTGCTGCTTCTCCTTTCTCGTTGGCAATAAAGAAACCGCGATCATGCATAAAGAGATATTCACCACTTTTCTTCCGAAACCTGTAGTTTACATCATACTGATCCAGTTTTTTTTCAGCAGTGGAAAGCACCTTCATCGCATACCCCCGATCATCAGGATGGATATGGTCTTCCCAATTGTTGATGTCGCCCATTTCCACTTCGGTGTAGCCGAGTATGTTGTGAATGTTTCCACTCCAAAGGATAGCGCCAGTGACCAAATTGTAATCATAAATTACCTGGCCCGAAGAGGCCACCACAAGTTCATACCGAAGTTTCCAATCCGCTTTCTCAAGTTCAATTCGTTTAGAAGCTGTAATGTCGCGAATGATACCCGCCATCTTTATGGCTTCGCCTTCATCATTCCTGATGACTTCACCTGAACATTCCAGCCAATGCAGGCTTCCATCAGGGTGGGTAATTTTATGTTCAACCAAATAGGATTTTCCTGTACGAATACTTTCATTGATAGCACGTGGGATGTGTGCCCGATCTGATTCTGTAACCAATGCTAAGTACGTTTCGAATTTTCCGTCAAAATGGTCCGGTGCTATTCCAAAAAATTCATGGACGTTATCAGACCAAATAACTTCGCTTGTTTCTATATCCCATTCCCATAGCCCGGTTTGGGCAGCCCGAAGCGCCAGCAATAGTTTTTCGCTGTTGGTTGAAAAAGAATCCATTTCTACTTCGTTACTCTTATGGCTATTGGTTGGGATCATACGAGCTACGAAATAACCCTATTCCTTTATCTTTTTTTTAGCAAAATCCAATAAAATGGTACTTAATCGCTCAGGAATCGGTATTTTAATAAAAAAATCAATTTACAATTCAATTAATTGAATGGATTATGGTTAAAGAATTTAAAACCTTTATTATGCGCGGCAATGTGGTTGACCTTGCCGTGGGGATCATGGTTGGTGCAGCCTTCGGCAAAATAGTAACTTCTTTTGTGAATGATGTCTTAATGCCACCGATTGGATTGGCAGTTGGCCGGGTAGATTTTACTTCCCTAACGATTACCTTACAAGAAGCAGTAGGTGAAACGCCAGCGGTTACCATCAATTACGGGAATTTCATCCAAACCATTGTTGATTTTGTGATCATTGCGCTCGCCATCTTTATGGTGGTAAAGGGCATGAACAGACTAAAGAAAAAGGAGGAAGAAAAACCAGCTGCACAAGCGGAGATTCCTGCCGATGTAAAACTACTTACAGAAATCCGGGATCTGCTTAAGAAGTAATTATCGCGCGAATTGTTCTGCTACTTTCAAGTCTTTACTTCCGGGCGTATATGCATAAAACCCACTGCCTGACTTTACCCCCTTGTGTCCTGCTTGCACCATATTGACAAGCAGGGGACAAGGGGCATATTTTGGATTACCAAATCCTTCGTGCAAAACCCGAAGGATAGCAAGGCAAACATCCAACCCGATAAAATCGGCAAGCTGAAGCGGCCCCATCGGATGTGCCATTCCTAATTTCATTACTGTATCAATCTCTTCAACACCTGCCACACCTTCATAAAGCGAATAGATTGCCTCGTTGATCATCGGCATCAAAATGCGGTTCGCAACAAAACCAGGGTAATCGTTCACTTCAACAGGAACCTTTCCAAGTTTTTTCGACAACTCCATAATTCGGTTGGTCACTTCATCGGTAGTGTTGTATCCACGGATTACTTCTACCAGCTTCATCACCGGTACAGGGTTCATGAAATGCATCCCAATTACTTTCTCGGGTCGTTTTGTTATAGCGGCAATTTTTGTAATGGAGATCGATGAGGTATTGGTGGCCAGTATGGCTTCCGGTTTACTTGCTTCATCCATCTGTTTGAAAATCTTAAGCTTAAGATCAACGTTTTCAGTTGCAGCTTCAACAATAAGATCAGCGTCACCGATACCCCCGGCAACAGATGTGTAGGTAGTAATATTGGCTAACGCTTGCTTCTTTGTTTCTTCAGTGATCAATTCTTTGCTCACTTGCCGATCAAGATTCTTTTCGATAGTGGCAAGGGCTTTCTTCAACGCATCTTCAGAAATGTCTATCAGGGAAACTTTATAATTGCTTTGTGCAAACACGTGTGCAATTCCATTTCCCATAGTACCCGAACCAATAACCGCAATGTTCTTCATTATCTTAATCTTTATTTACCTTGTGCAAAGATAGAGTTTCACACACATTGGAAAAGGAAAAGCGCATCCGGAATTTGTCAACCCGATACCTTAAATGGGTTAAGGGTGGCTTGTTTGTTTTATACACTGTAATTCTTATTGCTTTTTCGTATTATTTTATCGTACACAGGGATGGGATATTCTGGACTATTTATTTTCTGGGAGTCTATGGTTATCTGCTCTACTTATTATATCGTGTATCGGCAAAACTTCAACATGTTGAGTTTGATGAAGAGCATCTGTACGTAGTGAAGCGAAATGTAGATTATTTAATACCGCTTGAAAATATTGAAAGCGTGGAGATTGTTTCGCTCGGTGGTGTTTACAAAGTGAACCTTTATCGCGCAGAGCAACTGGGAAAAGAATTCTATTTCAAACCGTCTTTATTTTATCCACTGAATTACAAGAAGAAAGATTTGCTTGTCAATCAACTTCGAAAAAATATTGACATGGCGAAGCAAAAGAAAGTTTCCCTTCCCTACAATGCGTTGATGAGTTAACGAACTTAACGCAGTAAGTGTGGCGGAATCTTATGAACTGATCTGGGTGCCAGTTCCAGTTTCAAAATATCCGTAGGCCTTTCACACATCACTGCCTTGCCATGATAGATGGCAATAGGCGAGCGCAGAAATTGGGGGTTGTTCATGATCACATTCAACCAACCATCCATTGTGTAAGTATTGCCTTTCACTTTTATCTGATAGTCAGGATGGGATTTATCCAATAGTTTTTTTGGGTGTATCCCCAGTAAATTCACAACCTCTTTCCAATAGGTTGGCCCTAACTTTTCATGGATCGCATCGATTTCATGGATGTTCTTGTTCAATGATTTTGCAATCGCTTTGGTTTGCTTGCTGGTGGAAGTAGCAGGATCGCACAACAGGAATAATTCATTCGGGTGAAATTGCATGGTTACCGGTTTTAGTGGGTATCTCAATTTAGCCAATTAATTTGCCGAATCAAATTGGAAAGGGCTTGTTATTCGATAAGCACTTCCTTCGATATGCCCATGGCGTTAAAGCGAATGGTGAGCTTCTTCGCCAATGAATCCGCTTTTTCCCCGCATATGGGGGCAGGATCAATGAAATAGAAGTAAAACTTCTGGTTGCGCTTCGATAACTCGTTTTGATCGGGTCGGCCCAATAATTCGATCAACTGCAATTCTTCAAAGCCTAACAATTCGTTTCGCTGCGCTGTCAGGGAAGCGTGAAACTGTTTTCGTTCACCCGCGCAACCATTTTTATCAGCCTTCCATTTATCGTTATCGAAGTTTTGCAACGTTGGAAGCTGCTTGCCACATCCTACCAATAAAAGACCTACAAGAATAAAACTAGAGCGTTGCCACATGATGTTTTTTTTGAATTGCATTAAACCAAATGAAAGAAATAAAGAAATAACTAAAGGCAACACCGTACCACCAGATCGGCCAGTGGTTTACAACCGTAAAGTAAATGAGCATGGCAGGATAGAGGAAGATACGAATCCACTCAGCTGTTTTTACCCACGCTCTTTTTTCAAAGAGCACGCCACAATTTACAACAACAATGGAAATCAGGAGGGTGATGAACGCATTCTCCAAAACAGTAAAACGATCACTTCCGTCCGGCGGTTTTTGACTGAATAAAAACAAAGCGGTTCCGCCTAAACATAAGAGGTATTGAAATACTACGTACCCATTCAGAAGTTGCGGGGCAGGGGTGTTGTACTTGGTGTAGTGTTCTTTATCTACATCCGGTGCTGCTTGATATCCGCCCAGGTAATCTGGAAGCCAGCCCGGTTTTTTTAAAAGGTATTTGATTTTGTCGGTGAGGCTGTTCATTCGCTTCAAGTCTTTTCCCATATCTACATAATGGCTAACGTTTGCCCACACCGCGTTCCAACTGTTGATCGGTTTAGTAATTCCGTAAGTTGGTTTTTCTTCCTCCTGCTGAAAAGTCCCGAACATTTTGTCCCAAATAATCAAGGAACCTGCGTGGTTCTTATCGATGTACTTTGGGTTTCGACCATGGTGTACCCGATGGTGGGAGGGAGTATTGAAAACATATTCGAACCATCCCATTTTGCCAATCGTCTCGGTGTGAATCCAAAATTGATAGAGTGTGTTGAGGGCAGCAACCAACACAAAGTCGGCAGTTTGAAAGCCCAGCAGTGCAATAGGCAAACTAAACCCAAACGTCCATACAACTTGAAAGGAACTCTGCCGCAGCGCAACTGAAAGGTTATATTCCTCACTTTGATGATGCACCACATGGCCACCCCAAAAAAGATTGACTTCGTGGCTCATGCGATGTGCCCAGTAGTAGGCGAAATCCACAAGCAAGAAAAGGGCAAGCCAATAGTACCAGCTTCGCTCGAATGAAAACAAGGCTAAGTGCTGATAAACAACTTGGTATACACCTACTGCGAGGATTTTTAAAAACAATCCGGAAAGCTGCGAAGTGATACCACAACTCAAATTGGCGATTGCATCCGGTAGCCGGTAGAGGTCCTTGTGCGTAAATCGCTCCACCACCAATTCGATCCCGATCAGGATAAAAAAAATGGGAATCGAGAGCACAATGGGATTGATGTCCAAAACTAATGCTTTAATTTGCAGCCAAATTTAACAAGATGATTGCAAAAGTATTACGTGCGGTTTGGTTTCTTTCAGTGTTGTTTTTGTTGGCAACCTTGCTGTATGCGTATGCCAGCATGCCGCTTGAGTTGGTGGTGGGGCAGGAGGACGTATCACTCACCATGGTGTCACGTGAAACGGTGTTTTATGTTGCCTTGGGGCTTTTTACTTTCGTAAATGTATTCGTTTATATCGTGGCAAGGTTCAGGAAAGCCGATCATGCCTTTATGGGATGGTTTTATGGTTTGATTGTGACATTGAACATTTTCATGGTGGTTTCGCTTTCCTTTATAACGGTTGCAAATACCGGTGAAAAATATGATTTCAGCAATGTGGGTTATTTGATTTATGGAAGTATTGGGTTGTTCTCGATTTGGCTGCTAAGCTGGCCAGTCTATCGATTATTTAGAAAAAATTGATTTCAATTTTAAGTTTCATCAGTATTGATTGATACTTTGTAAATCAGCATGTTAACCTTCGCGACTTTATAAAATTTTGTAATGCAACGATTTTTATGAATGCTTGTAGTGAACTTGAAATTCACTTTCTTTAAATCGATTCTCATTTTTTAAACTAGTATTGACCTATGGCTGCAAAGACCAGCAAATCCGAATCAATTTTCGAGTACAATGACGCGAGTATCAAATCGCTTGATTGGCGGGAACACATCCGGCTTCGCCCCGGCATGTACATTGGAAAGTTGGGTGATGGCTCAGCGAAAGATGATGGAATTTATGTGCTTGTAAAAGAAGTAATGGACAACTCCATCGATGAGCACATGATGGGGCATGGTAAAGTAATTGAAGTGACCATCACGGATCAGCGTGTGGTCGTGCGGGATTATGGGCGCGGTATTCCGTTGGGAAAAGTGATTGATTGCGTTTCCAAAATCAACACAGGCGGTAAATACGACTCAGGTGCTTTTCAAAAGTCGGTAGGATTGAATGGTGTCGGAACAAAAGCAGTGAACGCACTCTCGAACCATTTTAAAGTGCAATCCATTCGTGACGGGCAAACCAAAGTCGCTGAGTTCAAACGTGGCGTGATCTCGGTGGATGCGAAACTGGCGAAATCAAATGAGCGCAATGGAACCAGTATCACCTTTGAACCGGATGATACGGTTTTCAAACATTATCATTTTATTCCGGATTACCTGGAAGATTTGATGTGGAATTACGCCTACTTGAATGCAGGGCTTACGATCAACTTTAACGGCAAAAAATTCTTCTCAAAAGAAGGTCTCCTTGATCTTCTTAAACAAAAGACAGATCCTGAAAATATCCGTTACCCGATTATCCACCTGAAAGGGGAGGATATTGAAATTTCCATGACCCACGGAAATCAATATGGGGAGGAATACTACTCTTTTGTGAATGGCCAGAACACAACTCAGGGCGGAACACACCTGGCAGCTTTTCGCGAATCGGTGGTTAAAACCATGCGCGATTTCTATAAAAAGGATTTTGATGCATCCGATATTCGCGCAAGTGTGGTAGCGGCTATCGCCATCCGTGTACAGGAACCCGTATTTGAATCACAAACCAAAACGAAGTTAGGTTCCGTGAACATGTCGCCTGAAGATAAAAGTCAAACGGTGCGATCTTTTGTCAATGATTTTATCACACGGGAGTTATCGATTCATTTGCACAGCAATCCAATCGTTGCGGATGCAATTCTGAAACGGATACTTCAATCGGAGCGCGAACGAAAAGAAATAGCCGGGATCAAGAAACTGGCCAATGACCGCGCGAAGAAAGCAAACTTGCACAACAAGAAATTGCGCGATTGCAGGTTTCATCTCGGTGAGAAAGGAGAAAGGAGTGAAGACACAATGATCTTTATTACGGAAGGTGATTCCGCGAGTGGATCGATCACAAAATCGCGGGATGTACAAACCCAGGCGGTGTTTAGTTTGCGTGGAAAACCCTTAAACTGTTTTTCCCTTACCAAGAAGGTAGTGTATGAGAATGAGGAGTTTAACCTTCTGCAACATGCACTTAATATCGAAGATGGCCTTGACGGATTGCGCTACAATAAAGTGATCATCGCTACCGATGCAGACGTGGATGGAATGCACATCCGGTTGTTGTTGCTGACGTTCTTTTTGCAATTTTTTCCAGAACTGGTGAAGGCGGGCCATGTCTTTATTCTGGAAACACCGTTGTTTCGGGTTCGGAATAAGAAAGAAACCATTTATTGCTATAGCGATGAAGAACGTCAGGCCGCGATTGCGAAGCTTGGCAGTAAACCCGAAATAACCCGCTTTAAAGGTCTCGGTGAAATCAGCCCGGATGAATTTGGAGGATTTATAGGGGAAGACATCCGGCTAGAGCCGGTAATTGCCTCGAAAGAAGGTCAAATCCAAAAATTACTGGAATTCTATATGGGTAAAAACACACCAGACCGCCAGGAATTTATTATTGAAAATCTACGAATTGAATTGGACAAAGTGGATGGCAACGAGCTTGTTGTAGCTGAGTAGTCAAGCCATATTTCCAGGGACAATAGAATTATTATAAATGAGTAAGAAGACACCAAAAGCATCGAAGAGTTCGAAGGCAACAAAACCACCAGTGGAAGCAGAAGATCACAGCATAAGCGATGGAGTTTCTGTTGTTGGTATGTACAAGGATTGGTTCCTTGAGTATGCTTCGTATGTAATCCTTGAGCGCGCGGTTCCACGTATTGAAGATGGATTAAAACCTGTCCATCGTAGAATATTGCATTCCTTAAAGGAGATGGATGACGGTCGCTTTAATAAAGTGGCCAACGTGATCGGTAATACGATGCAATACCATCCGCATGGTGATGCAGCGATTGGTGATGCGATGGTGAACCTCGGACAAAAAGATTTGCTCATCGACACCCAGGGTAACTGGGGAGACATCCGTACGGGAGATGGAGCTGCTGCACCGCGGTATATCGAAGCACGCCTTTCTAAATTTGGATTGGATGTGGTGTTCAATCCGCAAACAACCGAATGGCAACTTTCATACGATGGTAGAAAGCGAGAGCCCGTTACGCTTCCGGTAAAGTTTCCGTTACTCCTTGCCCACGGGGTGGAAGGTATTGCGGTTGGCTTGTCGACCAAAATACTTCCGCACAACTTCTGTGAATTGATCAAAGCTTCCATCGATGTATTAAAAGGGAAGAACCCCAAGATCTATCCTGATTTCCCAACCGGTGGTTTGGCCGACTTTGGTGAGTATAATCAAGGCTTGCGCGGTGGCAGGATAAAGGTTCGGGCGTGCATCGAAATTGCAGATAAAAAGACACTGGTTATCAAAGAGATACCCTTTGCTACTACAACTACTTCTTTGATCGAATCAATAGTAAAAGCAAGCGAAAAAGGGAAGATAAAAGTGAAGCAGGTGGTGGATAATACTGCCAAGGATGTGGAGATACTCATCCATCTGCAACCCGGGCAATCACCTGAAATCACAATGGATGCCTTGTATGCCTTTACGGATTGCCAGCTATCCATTTCCCCGAATGCATGTGTGATTATTGATAACAAACCGGTCTTCCTTCCGGTCAATGAAATTCTGAAACACAATACGGCTTCAACGGTTACTTTACTGAAGCGTGAGTTGGAGATTCGCAAAAACGAACTCATGGAGAAGATCCTTTTCTCCTCATTGGAAAAGATTTTTATCGAAAACAGAATCTACCGTGATATTGAAGAGTGCGAGAGTTGGGAAGAAGTAATCACTACGATTGATAAAGGATTAAAGCCCCATAAGAAGAAATTTTACCGGGAGATAACACGAGATGATATCGTTCGCCTAACGGAAATCAAGATTAAACGCATTTCGAAGTTCGACTCGTTCAAAGCTGATGAATTGCTCAAAGACCTGGAAAATGAACTCAAGGAAACCAATCATCACCTCAAACACCTTACGGATTACGCCATCAATTACTATGCAAGGCTGTTGGAGAAATACGGAAAAGGTCGGGAACGGAAAACAGAGATCAAGAGCTTCGAAGATGTAACGGCTGTTGAAGTAATCGCCAACAATCAAAAGCTTTATGTGAATCGGGCCGATGGTTTTGCCGGGTATGGATTGAAACGTGAAGAATTTATCTGTGAGTGTTCTGACCTGGATGACATCATCGCCATAAGGAAGGATGGAAAGTTGCTGGTATCCAGAATCCAGGACAAAGTCTTTATGGGAAAAGACATTCTTTACATTGGCGTATGGAAGAAGGGGGATACCCGAATGGTGTACAACCTGATTTACTCCGATGGAAAATCCGGAAAAGGTTTTGTGAAGCGGTTCACTGTTCCAGGAATGATCCGCGATAAAGCATATGATTTGACCCAGGGGAATCCCAATTCAAAAGTACATTACGTAAGTGGCAACCCGAATGGTGAAGCCGAGGTAGTGGAAGTGAAACTAGCCCAGTCCAGCACCGCACGTAAAAAGATTTTTGAGTACGACTTTGCCGAGTTGGAAGTGAAAGGAAGGGGAGCAAGGGGAAATACTTTGACCAAATATCCGATCCGCAGGGTTGATTTCTTACAGGCAGGTTCATCTACCCTCAGCATGCTTGACCTATGGTATGATGAAACTACCGGAAGGCTGAACAAAGATAAGCGCGGCAGACATTTAGGAAAATTTGATGGTGATGATCAGATAATTGCATTCATGCGCAATGGTTCTTATCGTATCAGCACCTCTGAATTAACGAATCGATATGATCCTGAGAAAACATTGCGCGTTGAGAAGTTCGATCCGGATAAAGTAATCTCAGCGATTTATATTGACGGTGAGAGCAAACAACATATGGTGAAGCGCTTTCAAATTGAGACCGCTTCTTTGGATAAGGATTTCAACTTTATAACCGAAAGTATTGGTTCGCGACTAGTTTTAGTGACGACTTCAGAAGGAGCGGAAGTAACGGTAAATACGGTTCGTGGAAAAAGTAAGGAGAAGGTAACAGAGACCGTAAGCCTTGATGACCTGATTGATGTCAAAGGTTGGAAAGCACTTGGGAATCGGTTGTCACAACATAAAGTAGCAAAAGTTGAATTTGTGGAAGACCAGGAAGACACCGGACTGGAAGAAGGCGATGAAGAAAATGAATTGATCGAAGAAGTTGGTACAAAGGGTAAAGCCAGTGATGATTCCGCATCGCTAAAAAAAAAAGAGTACGAAAACCCGCTCGATCCGGGGGAACAAGCAAGCCTCTTCGGGGAAGCTCCAAAAAACCAGGCACCAAGCCACCAGCAAAAAAGCGAGCCCCAAAAAAAGAAAGCAAAAGCCGAGCAAGCAAGCCTCTTCGGGGAGCAAAAAAGTCAAACCCCAAAAAAGGAAAGCCAGCAAAACGAAAACCAGTCCCAAAAAGAAAAGGTAAAAAATGATGATGAGGAGAAAGGCAAAAACTTTGGTGTAGGCGATACGATTGAGTTTTCGGTTTAGTGCAAAAGGAAGCCAACCAGTGCATCAATATTGTTTTTGGAAATAGTTTATGCGTACATTCAAAGTGTTAAATAACATAGTCTATGAAAAAACATGTTTTACTTTCCTTCTTTTTGTGTGGAACTGCTTTAACAGCAACCGCGCAAGGCTTTTATTTTAAGCTCGGTGGGAGTTATGCACTTCCATTAGGTTCTCAATCATTAATGGAAACAGTAGAATTTAAAAGTACTGTTGTGAATCAGAATACAGTAGCAACCGCTTCTTATGGATACGTAAAAGGAAGTTATGGCGCGGGTATAAATACAAGCTTCTCTGCCGGGTATAAGTTTACACCATTTATCGGCATAGATCTCAATGTTTCGTATTTGTTTGGCAAACAATACGAAGGCAATAGCATAGGAACGGACGGGAATACTGAGATCTCCCTTGATTCGTTAACAAAAGCCCGTGGCATATTTATATCACCCACCGTAATGTTTATGGTGGGAGGTGGTAAGGTTCGTCCGTATGCATTAGTGGGTGTTACCACAGGAACCGTGACAATTGAGGACACTGCTGAAGGGCTGCTTAGTGGT
>JBGTGG010000216.1:0-5661 GCA_041746855.1 Cyclobacteriaceae bacterium
TATATTCACCCCCTATTCGAACGGGTGAAGTAACTATTCTCTTTCAGGTTTTCCGTATTTGATAATTCGATGAGTCGTTGGCATTGGCCATGGATATTCCATAGCTGATGTTGTCGTGTATTGTTCATCATCGAATTTCAGTTTATGGTAAATCGAATTATAAAATACTTTTTAGAAAACCCAGTTGTCACAGTAATCCTGCTTCTTGCTTTTATCGGCTGGGGATTAGTCAGTGCTCCTTTTAATTGGAACATTCCCTTTCTGCCAACCAATCCGGTAGCAGTAGATGCTATTCCCGATATTGGTGAGAACCAACAAATTGTTGCAACAGAATGGATGGGGCGTTCGCCAAAGGATATAGAAGATCAGATATCTTTTCCGTTAACAACTTCACTTTTAGGATTACCAGGTGTAAAGACGATTCGTTCCTCTTCCATGTTTGGCATGTCTTTCATCTATATCATTTTTGATGATGACATCGATTTCTACTGGAGCCGTTCACGCATCCTTGAAAAACTAAACTCCCTTCCATCCGGCACCTTGCCTCAAGGGGTTCAACCTTCCCTTGGCCCGGATGCCACAGCTCTTGGTCAGGTATTTTGGTATACGCTTGAGGGTCGCGATCCAAAAACCGGAAAACCAAATGGTGGCTGGGATCCACACGAGCTAAGAAGCATTCAGGATTTTCAAGTGAAGTATGCATTGAATGCAGCCGAAGGAGTTTCGGAAGTAAGTTCTATCGGAGGGTTTGTAAAGGAGTATCAAGTAGACATCAACCCTGCCGCATTAAAGTCTTACAATGTTTCGGTGATGGATGTGATGAAGGCCATCAAAAATTCAAATCAGGATATTGGTGCGGAAACACTCGAACTCAACAAAGTTGAATATATAATCCGCGGACTTGGCTATATCAAAACACTGGAAGACCTGGAAGCAACCGTCATCACCGCGATGGAGGGTAAACCAATTCGCATCCGTGATGTGGCGCATGTTACGTTTGGTCCTGCAACCAGACGTGGCGGTCTCGACAAAGGTGGTGCAGAAGCAGTCGGGGCGGTTGTTGTTGCACGCTATGGTTCCAATCCCCTGGAGGTCATCAACAATGTGAAAAGAAAAATTCAAGAAGTAAGTGTAGCGCTTCCCACCAGAACACTGGCGGATGGTTCTGAATCCAAAGTGACAATCGTTCCTTTTTATGATCGCACCAATTTAATTCAAGAAACTATCGGAACGCTCGAGAACGCATTAAGCCATGAAATCCTGATCACCATAATAGTGATCATCGCGCTGGTCGTAAACCTACGGGCTTCCATACTCATCGCAAGTCTTCTGCCCATTGGTGTGCTCATGACGTTCATTGCAATGAAACTTTTTCACATCGATGCGAACATCGTAGCCTTATCGGGAATAGCGATTGCCATTGGCGTGATGGTCGACATTGGAATTGTGGTGGTTGAAAATATTATTCGGCACCGGGAATTGCCCGAAAACAAAGACAAAAAATTAATCACGGTTGTGTACGAAGGAACCACTGAAGTTTCATCAGCGGTTATCACAGCATTGAGCACAACGGTGATAAGCTTCCTCCCTGTTTTTACCATGGAAGCAGCGGAAGGAAAATTATTCAGGCCCCTCGCTTTTACAAAAACCTTTGCACTACTCGCAACTTTTATACTTGCGATTGTAATACTGCCAACCCTTACGCATTGGATTTTTGGCATTCGAAGTAATTCCACAAGACTGAAACGAATTTGGGCAATGACCTTTATCGTTGCTGGGATAGCTTTTTCCATCTATCTACATTCCTTGTTCCCGCTTGCATTAACCTTACTCGGAATCAACAAACTCTTTGAAGACCGGTGGAAGTACAGGGGGAAATTTTATTACAACACCATAAACGTAGTCATTACCCTGGTATTTGCGATGTTCTTTCTCGCGAAGGAATGGCTGCCACTAGGAACATCCAATGGAACCTTTATTAGTTTTCTATTTGTGTTGGTGATTATAGGAATCATTTTAGGTGGAATGGCAATGGTAGTCCGATTTTATACGCCAATCCTCACCTGGTGTTTGAACAATAAGAAATTGTTTTTGACCATTCCGATTGCCACAATCCTGTTTGGCGTTCTGATCTTTTTTGGTTTTACCAGAATGTTTTCTTTTTTACCCAACGTAATTCAAGAAACCAAAACATGGCAATCCATGGACAAAACTTTTCCAGGTCTGGGCCAGGAGTTTATGCCCGCATTGGATGAGGGTTCATTTTTGTTGATGCCTTCTAGTATGCCACACACTGGAGTTGAGCAAAATATTGAATACACACGCCAGCTTGATAAGCGTGTTGCAAGTATTCCAGAAGTTGAAATTGCAGTTGGGAAATGGGGACGGGTAAATTCAGCGATCGACCCCGCTCCTATTCAGATGTTTGAAAACACCATTAACTATAAGCCGGAATACAAACTCAACAGTAAAGGACATCGTGAACGGTTCAAAGTAAATAAGGATGGACACTTTTTGCTAAATGATGAATCAACTTTTAATCCCGAGGAAGATCAACTTTCGGGCTTTGATTCAAATTTACTTATCCCCGATCCTTCCGGTGATCATTTCCGTCAATGGCGAAAAGAAATTAAAAGTCCGAACGATATCTGGAATGAAATTGTGAACGTGACCAACATCCCGGGCTTAACTTCTTCACCCAAATTACAACCCATCCAAACACGATTGATCATGCTTGCTACCGGGATGCGCGCTCCCATGGGGTTAAAAGTTTATGGACCGGATTTGCAAAGCATCGAAGAAGCTGGAATAGAATTGGAATCCGCATTAAAACACGTTCAATCTGTTAAGGCAGCTACAGTTTTTTATGATCGTTCTGTTGGCGCTCCTTATTTGGAAATTGATATTGATCGCGAGAAAGCTTCACGTTTTGGAATTAACATTGCAGATGTACAAGCTGTGCTTGAAGTTGCAGTTGGCGGAATGTCCCTTACGACAACCGTTGAAGGTCGCGAGCGCTATTCCATTCGTGCCCGGTATGCCCGCGAACTTCGTGATTCACCAAAAGATATTGAACAGATTCTCATCCCATCAATGACGGGAGCACAAATTCCCTTAGGGGAGATTGCTATATTAAAGTATGAACGCGGCCCTCAAATGATTCGCAGCGAGAATACGTTTTTAGTGGGCTATGTCTTATTCGACAAGCAAGTAAATGCAGCCGAAGTTGATGTAGTGAAAGACGCACAACACTACCTCGCACAACAAATCGAAGAGGGTTTGCTTATTCTTCCAAAAGGCGTGCACTATACTTTTGCAGGAAACTATGAACAACAGGAACGCGCGTCAAAAAGATTAATGATTGTGATTCCGATAAGCCTGGCATTGGTATTTCTTTTATTGTATTTCCAATTCAAAACAATAACCGCATCGGCCATTCACTTCTCCGGTGTACTGGTCGCGTTTGCCGGGGGGTTTATCATCCTTTTCCTATATGCACAACCCTGGTTTATGAATTTCAGTGTTGCAGGAATAGAAATGCGAAACTTATTCCATATTGAAACGGTAAACTTAAGTGTGGCCGTTTGGGTTGGGTTCATCGCCCTCTTTGGAATAGCAACCGATGATGGCGTCATCATGGGTACGTACTTGCATCAAATTTTTGAAGAGAAAAACCCGACAACTGTTCAGGGTGTCCGGCTGGCTGTTTTAGAAGCGGGCAACAAACGCGTACGTCCCGCTATGATGACAGCAGCCACTACTATCATTGCGCTACTTCCTGTGTTGTCATCCACCGGAAAGGGCGCTGACATTATGATCCCAATGGCGCTGCCAACGTTTGGTGGAATGATTATTCAACTCATGACCATTTTTGTTGTACCCGTTTTACAAAGCAGCTGGCGCGAAAGAATTGTTACAAAAGAACTTAAAAAGCTTAATCAATAAAAATATGAAGACCATACTCACCATACTTTTTATTGCCATCAGTACCACGGCCTGGTCGCAGTACGATTCGCTATCCATTCATAATAATCCGGGTATCCAAAGTAAAAGTATTGCCTACGAAAGTTCCAAAGAAAAAAAGATTCAGGAGACCACATTGCCAAACCTGGAACTCTCGGCCGGTGTATTTATTAAGCCAATGGTACTGCCCATGGGCAATCAAGTTGCACAATTCACGGCCATGCAAATGTTTCCCTGGTTTGGTACATATGAAAGCGTTCGGGCAGAAGCCAAAGCAATGGAAACTGTGGCACATGAACAATACATTGCCACGCGTAACAACATCATCGTACAACACAATATTTCGAAACTCAATTTATACAATCTCAAAAAGAAGAAAGAATTGATGGAGGAACAACTATCACTTTTACTCGCCATCGAAGAATATTTAGTTGCCCGATATTCATCAACAGGAAAAAGCCCGGGCAGTGCGTCAGGTAACTCCATGAGTATGTCAACGCCCTCTCCTGCTGGTACAGAAATGTCCCAACTATTACGGCTGCGGATGGAAACAAAATCCTTACAAAATCAAATACTTGTAGTGGAGGACGAATTCCAATTGGAAAAAATCCGCTTTAATTTATTGCTTAATCGAAATAGAAATGAACCGACTGAAATACCCGATACACTCATGCTATACCCTTCACCCACGCCAACTACTGATTCCAACTTTGAAAATAGTCCGATGGTAAAAATGGTGGAAGCAGAAAAAGAGGCAGCAAAAGCAACTGAACAAATGGCTGTTAAAATGGGCGCCCCCATGATTGGTGCCGGGATAAATTATATGGTCATGCAAAAACCAATCGGTGGTGATTTTCCGATGGCCGATGGCAATGATATGATAATGCCAATGGTTTCTTTATCACTTCCTATCTATCGTAAAAAATATACGGCACTAAAAAAGGAAGCACAACTAAACCAGTCATCTTTGGATAAACAATTGGAACAGACAAAGAATGATTTAATGCTGGAATATGAAGCGGCACTGCAGATGAAAAAAATTGCGGAAAGAAATCTTTTGTTAGCGCTGGAGCAAATCACCCTGGCGGAAAATACAGTAGCGTTATTGCTCTCTGCATACTCCGCCAACCAAACAGGTTATGATGAAGTGTTGCGAATGAAATCACAAGTTTTAATGTTACGAATGGATGCTATCGAAGCCCTCGTAGAGCATAACACAGCGGTTTCAAATCTGGAGTACATCCTAAATACGTATGAGACAAACTGAAATGATTTTAAAAGACGCTGCAAAATAGAATGACAATAAGAACTGAAAAATATTTTAATATGAATTCAATCATTAACAAAACAACGATCACCGCAGCTACCTTATTTGCGGTCGGCTTATTTGCAGGTTGGCTTATCTTCTCCGATGGAACAACCGCGGAAACCCATGATCATGCCGCAGCAGAAATTTCTGAATGGACTTGCTCGATGCATCCCCAGATTCGAAAAACGGAACCGGGCGCTTGCCCTTTATGTGGCATGGATTTAATTCCCGTCACGCAATCAACCAGCACGCTTGATCCGTCTGCTATTTCCATGACAGCAGAAGCAATGAAGCTCGCTTCCATTCAAACGATTATTGTTGGAAATACTGCCGGGAACACATCCTTGCGACTCTTTGGAAAAGTGAAACCGAATGAAAGTATGATCAGG
>JBGTGG010000217.1:0-4083 GCA_041746855.1 Cyclobacteriaceae bacterium
CATATCTTGTGCTTGCTGCGAGGTGGCCGTTTTGCCCGTGCCAATTGCCCACACGGGTTCATAAGCAATCACAACTTTTTGAATAACATCCGCTGATAAATGGAAGAGGCTTTCTTCTACTTGCTTTTTTACCAGTGTTTCATGGTTCCCCTTTTCACGGACTTCCAAGGGTTCGCCACAGCAGAAAATGGGCGTCAATCCATGTGCTAAGACTTTGTCAACTTTAGAAGCAAGCAATGCTCCATCTTCTTTAAAATATTGTCTGCGTTCGCTGTGTCCAAGAATGATATACGGAACACCGATGGACTTGATCATGGCGGCAGAAGTTTCACCGGTATATGCTCCCGATTCATGCTCGCTACAATTTTGTGCTCCGATTGCAATGCGCAAATTGCTACCAACCAGATTTTTTAAGGGAACCAAGTACGGAAAGGGGACACACAAAACAACATTCACCTCACCCTGCACTTCATCGGCACACATGCCGATCAATTCAGATGTAAGGGTTTTTCCTTCTTCGAGAGTGAGGTTCATTTTCCAGTTTCCGGCAACAATTTTTTTACGCATATTAAAATTTTAATTTATTCAAAGATATACATTTTGATTAGTCTTGAGTATTGAGCAGATAGTCTTGAGTATGTAAAAATTCAAAGAATGGAATGGAGATGTTTAATTAGCAATTATCAAATCAGAAATCAGAAATTTACCTTGCCATTTTATTGTTTCGATAAATTTCTTTGCCCTTGGCGTTCCACTCCGTTTTAATGTAGGGCTTCACATCATCGAAGGCTTCCTTGGAATAGGTGATGATGCGTTTTCTTTTTCCGTCCGGATAATATTCAATCCAATCGCCAACTTTCTGGTCCCATTGGTACTCACCTGTTACAGCAAACTTCCCATTTTCATGAAAGCGATAATAGAATCCTTCTTTTTCACCAAACTCAATCGGTGTAATCTCTTTCATGTGTTTGCGTTCTACAGGATCATAATAGGAAACGAGGGATTCTTTTGGCCAGCCTTTATAGTATAGGTTCTTATCAATGAGGACACTATCCCGGTTGTACGTCATCCAACGACCGTGTTTGCTTCCTTTAAAAAAGATGCCTGTTTCCAACACCACATCGTTTTGTTTTTTGGTGTATGGTCCGTGCAACAGAACGCCTTTTTTGGGATCAAACGTTTTTGTGTTTCGAATTTCTTTGCGGGTATAGTCGTACCAGTATAAATCGCGTGCAAATGTCTGGGGTTTTTCGGGTACTTTTAAATAGTAGAACAGTTCATACGTCACCCGGTTGCCTACACCTTTTCGGGTAAATCCCTTCCGGGTTTTGACGCCATAAAATACTTTTTTCTTGACCTTCTTTTTCTTTTTGGTGGTGATCACCTCCTCTTCCCGTTTGAAGTCCAGGCTTACCGGGGTGTCTACAGAAAAGCGTTCGTCTATCTGCTCATCCTGGGCAAATGCCAGTAAGGGTAAAAAAGCAAAACAGAAAAGGGTAATCGCAACACGCATATTTTATTAACGGAACTTGGTTTTAAGAATTGTAAAGATAAGGAAGTTCAGATTAAACATTTTGAGGTGCGGGCCAGGATTGTAAATCCTTGTTATCTCGAAAAGACAGAAAAATTATTCATTAATTAAATCTTTCTTTTCTTCCTTTAGCAAGGCTCCTTTATATAGGTCTTCAATGGGAAAACATAAATCAAAATCATTCCAGTCAAGGTTGCCATCTTTAATCTGAAATGATTTAAATAGACTTTCCTCTAAATACTTTTTGATAGCAGGATGATTGGATTGCTCAAGGAAGGGTTTGAAATCAACAAGCTTCTTATAATCATTGGTAAAAGTTAGTCGGATAACAAAATCACCAATATAGCTTGCTTCCTTTACCGCCAGGTTGTTTGACTGGATTTGATTTGTGTATCGTTCGATGATCTTCATGCCCTACAATTTTTGAGTTATTCTTTCAAATTCCAAATCTTTATGATAAACAAAATAATCAACCCATTTTTCAACAATTTCATCTGCATAATGGTGAAGAAAAATTTTTAGATTCTTTAATTCAGTCCTTTTATGGGTTCTTTTCCTTTTATATTGGAGATAACAATTTCATTCACTTTTCCATTCACTACTATGATTTCAGCTTTACTTTCGTATTCTCCTTTTCTAGCATGAACATGTATGGGTTCATGTTCATTTGAATAAAAGAAGATAAGGATCCCAAGATATTCATAAAGTTTTGGCATTCTTGCTTTTGTCTTTTTTCGTAAAATTCACACAACGACTATTACAAAAGTAATGATTTCTATTATGACACAATAGTGCAAGTCCTCCTAAAACAAAGCAGCCCCGAGGGAATCACGGGGCTGCCTATATTTAGAAATAGAAGGAACTTCTACGAAACCAACTCCACGCTTCTTTTAATAAAATTCGTCAAGTCCGCTCCGGTAAGCATATTCTGTGAAAGCAAGGCAAGGTCAAAAGCTTGCTTGGCCAGTTTACTTTTTTCTTCTTCTGATTCAGCTTTCACGATTTTTTGGATAATTCCATGGTTACCATTGACGGCCACATTGTAGTTCTCCGGCATGTTGCCCATAAACGCATACGGACTACCTCCCGTCTTGGCCATGTCTTTCATCCTTCGCATGAACTCGCTCATGGTGATCACCACTGGAAGATCATCAGGGGAAAGTGATTCCACAGCCACGGTCATGTTCTTGTTGTTGATTGCCTTTTCGAAAATTCCTTTTACAGTTTCCTGCTCTTCGGTTGAAAGTACACTCTCCAACTTTTCATCTTTGTCGATAAGCTTTTCGATTGTTTCACTATCCACACGTTTTAGTTGAACCTTTTCAAGTTTTTGTTCGAGCGTGTTAATAAAATGATTATCCAACATGCCTTCCAATAATAGCACATCGTATCCTTTATTCTTCGCGCCTTGAATAAAACTATCTTGTTTACCGATATCGCTGGTGTAGAGGTATACTACATTTTGGTCTTTGTCGGTTTGGTTTGGTTTCACCTTTTCGTTGTACTCCTCAAAAGTGAAATACTTTCCTTCTGTGTTTTTGAAAAGCGTGAAGTCTTTGGCTTTGTCATAGAATTTCTCATCGCTGATGATACCATACTTCACAAACAAGCCGATATGATCCCATTTCGTTTCAAACGATGGTCTTTCCTTTGTGAATAATTCCTGAAGTTTATCAGCAACCTTCTTTGTAATGTGTTGATTGATTTTCTTCACATTCGAGTCAGACTGCAAATAACTGCGCGATACGTTCAACGGAATATCCGGTGAATCCAAAACCCCATGCAACAACATTAAGAAATCCGGAACCACATCTTTCACCTCATCGGTAATAAACACCTGACGCGAATAGAGCTGTATTTTGTTTTTCTGGATTTCGAAATCATTTTTCACTTTCGGGAAATATAAAATCCCGGTAAGGTTAAAAGGATAATCCACATTGAGGTGAATCCAGAACAACGGATCTTCTGAGAATGGATAAAGTTCCTTATAAAAACTTAAGTAATCTTCGTCTTTTAAATCCTTTGGGGATTTTGTCCAGAGTGGGGAAGTGTTGTTGATAATGCGATCAACCGTAACGCTTTTTGTTTTCGGTTTTCCTTCTTTGTCCTCGCCATCCGGTTCTTGTGTTTCAGTTGTTCCAAATTTGATTTCAACCGGCAAGAACTTGCAATATTTTTCAAGGATTCCTTTCAGACGAAACTCATCCAGGAATTCTTCAGATTCTTTATTAATATGTAGGATTACATCCGTTCCGCGCGTAGCTTTTTTGGCAGGCTTTAATTCAAATTCAGTGCTACCATCGCAATCCCATTGCGCTGCTTCATCTTCGGCAGCTGTGAATGAACGCGTGGTGATCGTTACCCGATCGGCCACCATGAAAGAAGAGTAGAATCCAAGTCCAAATTTTCCGATGATGTCTTTTGCGTCTCCTTTGTCTTTGAATTTTTCTACAAATTCAGCCGCACCGGAGAAGGCAATTTGGTTGATGTATTTTTTTACTTCTTCTCCCGTCATACCAATACCTTTATCACTAACGGTAATGGTCTTTTTC
>JBGTGG010000218.1:0-5329 GCA_041746855.1 Cyclobacteriaceae bacterium
AGCAATAAGGTCGTAAAATTTCCGGGTTTAAAGTATAGGGTCGAACAAAATTGTTTTGATGCTTCCCTTTTTCAACCCTACATTCGCATTTCAAATTCTTTAAATGCCCAACAAACTTAAACATATCGCCATTTCCGGTAACATCGGATCGGGAAAAACTACATTGGCACAAATGCTTGCCAAACAGTATGGCTGGACTGCCCTAATAGAATCGGTGGAGGACAATCCGTACTTGCGTGATTTCTATGAAGACATGACGCGCTGGGCATTTCATCTTCAAATATATTTTCTCAATAGTAGGTTTAAACAAGTGAATGAAATCCGGGAAGATGAGCGCACCACCGTGCAAGACCGCACCATTTATGAAGATGCCTACATTTTTGCAGCTAACCTCCATAAAAGTGGTCATATCTCCGAAAGGGATTATCAAAGTTATCTCGACATTTTCCAGTCGATGATCAATTTTGTTAAGCCACCTGATTTGTTGATCTATTTGAAAGCAGACATTCCCAAGCTGGTGAGGCAAATCGAAAAGCGCGGGCGCGATTATGAATACGCCATTCGCATTGATTACCTGAAAAACCTAAACGAACACTATCAGGATTGGATTAGTAATTATAAAGAAGGGAAATTGCTCATCATCGATGTCAACAACCTGGATTTTGTAGAGAGTGTGGAAGACTTTTCCTACATCGTTGGCAAAGTCGACTATGAGTTGAATAACCTTTTCAATCAGTAAAAACAGAAACGAACCTCAGATATAAATCCACTTCGCGGATTGCATTGGTTTTTGTTGATTTGTAAGTATCACTGATCAAATTAGCGTGCTCCATGAAAAGAAATTGTTTTCGCAAAAATGTTTTAGCCGGCATGCTTGCATTTGCTTGTTTCTTAGTGAAAGCACAAGAAACACCGATGGACACCACCAAAGTTTTGGAAGAAGTAGTGGTGTCGGTAAATAGATGGGAACAAAATTTAAATGAAGTACCTGATCGCGTTGCAAAGGTGAGTGCTGATTTAATCAAATTTCAAAACCCTCAAACTGCTGCAGATTTGTTGGGAATTTCCAACCAGGTTTTTATTCAGAAAAGTCAAATGGGTGGAGGAAGCCCGATGATTCGTGGTTTTTCGACCAACCGCGTGTTGTTGGTGGTCGATGGTGTGCGCATGAACAATGCAATTTTTCGTAGTGGGAATTTACAAAATGTAATTTTATTGGATGCCAACGCTATTGAAAATGCAGAAGTTGTTTTTGGTCCGGGTTCCGTGATTTATGGTAGCGATGCGATTGGTGGCGTGATGGATTTTCACACATTAAGTCCACGACTGAGTATTACTGAAAAACCACGGGTTGCAGCGAATGCCTTATTTCGAACTTCTTCCGCCAACAATGAAAAAACCGGTCATGTTGATTTCAATATTGGATTTAAGAAGTTGGCTTTTTTAACAAGCGTCACTTATTCTGACTATGATGATTTAGAAATGGGTTTTAATGGACCGGAAGAATATACACGTCCTGATTATGTGGTACGCGAGAATGGTGTGGATATCGTAAAAGTAAATCCCCATAAAAATGAACAAGTACCAACGGCATATAATCAACTTAATCTTATGCAAAAAATAAGGTTTCGGCCTTCCGCTGATTGGGATATAAAGTATGGCTTTCAGTATTCTGAATCTTCCGATGTTCCGCGGTATGATCGCTTGATTTTAAAAAATGATGATGACTCGTTTGTAAATGCAGAATGGTATTATGGTCCGCAAAAATGGATGATGCACAATTTGTCTGTTGCATTTGTGAAGCCGACAATTTTTTCTGATCAGGCAAAGCTTACATTAGCCTATCAGGAATACGAAGAGTCGCGGCACAACCGATCTTTTGGGAGCAATAGAAAAACCAACCGAACTGAAAAGGTTGAAGCATTCTCTATCAATTTCGATCTCGACAAAGCATTCAATCAAAAATTTACACTTTTCTATGGTGGTGAATTTGTGACCAACACGGTTGGGTCAACGGCCTATCATCAAAATGTGAATGATGGATCAATTTCTGCCACTACAACACGGTATCCAAACAATTCGAAATGGAGGACTGGGGCATTATATGGTAATGTGAAATACAAACTGAATTCGAAATGGATATTGAACGGAAGTGCGCGGTTCACCAACGTATATACGTATGCCGAGTATGATACCGATATGTTTCCGTTTCCTTTTTCAGAGGCTAAGCTTAACAACAATGCGGTGAACGGAAGTTTAGGTGCTGTGTTCAACCCAACGTCACAGATTAAAACGTACGCAAATGTTTCCACCGGATTTCGCGCCCCCAATGTCGATGACATCGGAAAAGTTTTTGATTCCGAACCCGGAAATGTGGTGGTTCCGAATCCTGATCTTGAACCAGAGTATGGCTATAATGCAGAGTTGGGAGCCGCATTCAAATTTGGTAGTAGTATCGATTTTGATTTTGCAGTTTACTATTCGTACCTCGACAATGCCATCGCGCGTGGTGTGTCAACTTTTAATGGAATGGATAGTATTGATTATGATGGGGAATTGAGCCGCGTGCTTTCGTTACAAAATATTAGCAGCATGAATGTGTACGGATTGCAGATGCAATTCAAATGGAAGCTGACAAAAGATTTTCTATTCACCACGGCTTACAATTATCAAAAAGGAAAAGAAAAGGATGCTGAAACGGGTCGCGATTATTCACCTACGCACGTTGCCCCAGGTTTTGGCTCCACACATTTGATTTATTCTTTTATGGAAAAATTCAAAGCGGATTTTTATACAAACTACAATGGAGAAATCAGCTACGAAAATCTTGCGTTGAGCGAACGCGATGATGCGCACTTGTACGCAAAAGACAAAAACGGAAATCCATATGCACCTTCCTGGTGGACGATGAATTTGAAATTGTCGTATTCGTTTAAGAAGTATGTGGTGATCGATGGAGGAGTAGAAAATATTTTTGATATACGCTATCGTCCGTATTCATCGGGGATTTCTGCACCGGGAAGAAATTTTATTTTGTCAGTTCGGGTTTCGATTTAGGAGTGTTAGCACCCGACTTTGCCTAAGTCTGTAAAGAGCCTCTTCAGTTCCGTCCCTACAGGACGGTTATAGAGCTTGTTTGTTTTTTACAAATATTTCGTCCCTCTGGGACGTTGGCTCATTTTTAAATCGCCTCTCTTAGGGGAAGCTCTGGCCGACTTTGAATTACTTTCAAATTACGCAGTTAAGCTCCGGAGGAGCGATATATTTTTAGTCGCGGGTGCAGCCCGCGGCTAAAAACGATAGGGTTGCCCGTGTCGCCTGCCAACGTTCCATGAAATAATTTCATTCTTTCGACACGACTGCACGGACAACCAAAAGAATACGCTTTGTGCGGAAACAATTTTGGCTAAAGCCAAATTACCTCAATATCAATTCACCACGACCTAAAGGTCGTGGCTATTTAATTTTTCTTATCAACGCCATGTAAAACCCATCAAATCCTTCCGATGGATAAATCGTTTGTTCGCTCACCAGTTGAAATTCTTTTTGCGTTTCAAGAAAAGTCGCGACTTGTTTTTCATTTTCGGAGGGAAGCAAACTACATGTTGAATACACTAATTGTCCCCCCGGTTTTACCATCACACTATAATGACTAAGAATTTCCTGTTGAAGCACTTTTATTTTTTCAATAAATTCCAGGGAGAGTTTCCACTTGGCATCCGGATTACGTTTGATAACCCCCAATCCCGAACACGGTACATCCAACAACACACGATCAGCAGAGTTTGCAAGATTTGATATTGTTTGAGCTGATTCGATTTCTTGTGTTTCGATACAGGTGACTCCTGCCCTTGCCGCGCGTTTTTTTAACTCAGTAAGTTTCCACCCCTCCGTATCCATGGAAATAATGCGTCCCTTGTTTTTCATAAGTGAAGCAAGGTGAAGCGACTTTCCACCCCCACCGGCACAAGCATCGATGACCATCATGTTTGGTTCTGCTTTCAAGTAAGGTGCAATTAATTGAGAACCCGCATCCTGGATTTCAAACAAACCATCAAGAAATTCTTTTCGATTAAAAAGGTTTTGACGTTTTTCTAAAATCAATGCATACGGAAAATTTGCTTGTGTGTGGGTACTAATTCCATCTTTCTCCAACTGCTGTTGAAGTTTTTTAAGATTAGTTTTTAACGTGTTTACGCGAAGCACCACACTGGCTTCGGTGTTGAGGGAGGCCAATTCCTTTTCCCACGCTTCACCTAATTCTTTTTCGCCTAATTCGTCCAACCAATCGGGAATCGATTCACGGATTTTCCGGATTGATTTTAAAGATTCATAGCGTGCGTCAATTTTCTCTTTTGTAAGTTCTTCAAACTCTTTCCAATCAGGTAATTCATAATTTTTCCAACAGCACCAAACCCCTATTAATTTCCAATGATCATTGTTATCAACGTGTGAAAGCTCACTGAATAATCGATACCACCGAACAATATCATAGGTTGTTTCTGCGATAAACCGCCTGTCGCGGGAGCCCCATTTCGGATTGCTCTTCAGTAATTTTTCAATCACTTTATCAGCATACTTATTTTCCGTAAAGATTGAATGGAGAGCCTGAACAACCGCTTCACATAAATTTCGATATAGCTTCACGTTTCAAATTTTCATCAAAGTAAAAGTATTTTTTCAGTATCCGTATGGAAATGAAATATGCTTGACTTGAAGTTTGTTAAACGCATATTTTGATTTCTCTTTTTAATTATTCCCTAAGTCCTACGGATCTCCTAATTGTTTGTCTGGTGTCGTTGTTTATCGGCATGGCAAAAACTGGCGTTCATGGTGCAGGAATGTTGGCGGTTCCCTTATTGGCTGCTGTATTTGGTGGAAAGATGTCGAGTGGATTGTTGTTGCCCGTATTGATTATTGCCGATGTGTTTGGCGTTCGCTATTACCATCGGCACGCTTCCTGGCGTCATTTAAAAGTTCTTTTCCCCTGGACAGCAGGTGGGGTTGTGTTGGGAACACTTGTTGGGGGAATGATCAATGACGAATTATTCAAAATGATTATGGCCATCATCATCATTGTTAGTGTAGCGATTATGGTTTGGCTGGAGAGAACAAAAAAGGAAGATGTTCCCGATTATTTTTGGTTCGCGATTCTTATCGGGATTGCCGCGGGATTCACGTCTATGGTTGGAAACCTGGCGGGTTCGGTAATGGCCTTGTATTTACTTTCGATGCGCTTGCCCAAGAATGAATTCATCGGTACGGCCGCATGGTTTTTTATGGTGTTGAATTGGTTTAAGATTCCGTTTCATGTTTTCGCATGGAAAAC
>JBGTGG010000219.1:0-6957 GCA_041746855.1 Cyclobacteriaceae bacterium
TATTACATTATTCGGCCAATGATTTTGTATGTAGCTCCAAAGTCGATCCGGATTGAACGGACGATGATCACGAAATACAAAAGAGCTAATACCATACTCTTCTGTTTCAGGAGTGTGAATGTTGTTGAGTTCCTTTATCCAACCCGCAGATTGTTCTGCCTTTTCATAGTTGAAAAGTTTTGTATTCAGAATGTCCTTTGCGTTGATCTTACTGAAAGTAGTTTTGATGATACGCGCATCTGGATTTAGTTTTAGAATCGTTCCCTCCAGAAGTTTAAGATCTTCAGCAGCGACGAGGTCTGTTTTATTCAGCACAATGACATTGGCAAACTCAATCTGATCGGTTAAGAGATTTACGATGGTTCGCTGATCTTCAATATCATCGTTCAGCTTTCTGGTCAATACCGTGTCGGCACTGCCAAAATCTTTGAAGAAGTTGAAAGCATCAACAACCGTAACCATTGTATCAAGTCGGGTGATGTCAGCAAGATTGAGAAGTTGTTTGCCCGTATCGAACGTAAAAGTCTGTGCAACTGGAATTGGTTCTGATATACCTGTGCTTTCAATTAACAGGTAATCAAACTTACCTTGCTTGGCCAGTGTACTTACTTCTTTGATCAAGTCTTCGCGCAGTGTACAACAAATACAACCATTGCTCATCTCTACCAGTTTCTCTTCGGTGCGTGAAAGCCTGATTTCATTTTTCACTAACTGTGCATCAATGTTTACTTCGCTCATATCATTCACAATCACTGCCATGCGCATACCTTCGCGATTGTTAAGTACATGATTGAGTAATGTTGTTTTACCGGCTCCCAGAAATCCACTGAGCACAGTGATGGGAAGTTTTTTATCTCTTGCAAATAATTTCATTAGATTAATTGAATAAGAATTACTGATCCCTTTGAAGAGTCAATAGGTATTGAATACTTTAAATGATTGGGAAGCCTTAGCGATGCCTATAAGAGTATAATGCCGAACACCACTTCATTACAAAATGAACTGACGCACGTCACAATACGAAAAGACGAAAGCGGAGACTAAGGAATCAGATTACCGGAGGAGCACGGTCAGAGGTATGGATTGAAAAATCCGTTACTAAAAACGATATGGCAATAACTTGAAATGAATTGTGACGGAGTATAATCGTAGCTGACTCCTGGGAATCCAGGTACTTAATACGTTCGGCAGAAAATTTACATTCTGAACATTTGTCAGATTTGGTCAGGTGAGTTTTATGCTCACACGAATTGTTTTCATGATGGTATATACTTCTATGACACGGATCATTCTCATTTTTTTCTGAATGTAAATCCTGTAACTCTTGTGTATGAGATAGACGGTGAAGTATATCGGTTTGAGCGGAAGAGAAAACATACAGGACAAGCAGTAGCAACGCGATCCAGGATGTGGTCGCGCTCCTACTATTGCATGTCCTGTATTTTTTAATCACTCGGTTGAGTTTAATCCCTAAACGTAAACCTAAGCAATGATTATTATATTTGCAACAATATTGCAAGTGTTTTTATTCAGCCAGCTTCAGATGGTGGATTCGTTTGCAACTTTGCTAAAGTTTCCAACTTGCCAGATGATGGAGCTAAATATGAATTGAAGACAAATGCCTTGTTTTAGTTCTGCACAATAGCGGTAAGAAAAAGAGTCCCCGAAAATGGGCAGACTCGTTTTTATACAAATACTTTCAACAGACTATTTCCAAAACTTGTCTTCAGCAGCTTGATCTTCTGAAAACAACCAAACTTGAACAATTTTACCATCAACCACTTCAAACAAATCGATCCCATTCATATCAATTGTTTTGTTGCCATTTTTTCCACTGAAACGAACTGGGAAGGAAACTAAATTTCCGTTTGCCATTAATGCTCCTGTCGGATTTATAACCAACGAACCTTGTGTCACTCCCATCATATCGCCAAGCATTTTACCAATGGCTTCAAGGCCTGTTTTTGTGCCAGCAAACTGATGTTTTCCTGGTTGGTGCCATTTGGCATCTGTACTAAAATGTGAAAATGCTGTTGGGATGTCTCCTTTTGAAAGGGCTATTGAATAGGCAGTTACTATTTCTATTGCTGTCATTGTATTTGGTTTTAAATTGTTAAATGTTTCATATCATTTTAAAAAATATTCCTTGTTCTCCTTTGCCCACTGTTCCAGTGAAGTGATTTGGACAGGAAGTTTTTCCAAAACTTCACTCATTAAACTACTAATGTTTACTATTTCCATTGTTCCTGGTTGAAATTTTAGAATTGAATGATTTCACCATCTTCAGGAACCTTCACTTTGTCAGTTATTCCTTTTTCATTAAGAAATT
Organism: Cyclobacteriaceae bacterium; assembly: GCA_041746855.1. Lineage (GTDB taxonomy): Bacteria > Bacteroidota > Bacteroidia > Cytophagales > Cyclobacteriaceae > JBGTGG01. Next base: position 2,330 of record JBGTGG010000219.1, read on the forward strand.
CTTTTAGCTCTTGCCTTGTAAGTGTATTGTGGTTTACGCCTTCCATATGAACTACTACAATACTTGCATTGGGAACTGCTTTATGTACTTGGTAAATGTCCTTTTTGTTCATTACTAACTGACCGCCAAAGGCAAACTGGTTGTCGCCACCATTGAGAACCACTATGTCAGGTTTATGTTGGTCTATGGCTTCTTGCACACCTTCGTACCAAACCGTATCGGCAACGATGTACAAAGTTTTTTCTGAAGGATGTTTTAATACCAAACCGCAAACAAAACCTGCAATTTTTAAAATGTAACCTATACCGTGTTGTGCTTTGGTTCTGCTAAGTATTATATCGCCAAAAGAAGAATTGGCGGTTAAAAGTTCAACATTGATAAAACCTGATTTTTCAATCTTAAGTTTATCAGCTTTGTCTTGTACAAATATTTTTATCTCCTTAGGTAAAACATTTTCAGCTTCCTTATCCCAATGGTCAATATGCAAGTGGCTCACAAAAACAAAGTCCACATCTTTGATAATTTCTTCTTTTGAAATGGGTAAATCATACAATGGATTTCGTTTAAAACTCCACTTTTTTGATGGAATAAATGCTGGCAATTTTCCTTTGTCGGAAAGCATAGGGTCAACCAAAATTTTCTTTCCGGCATATTCTACTATCAAAGTGGCGTTTCGTATTTGATGAATTTTCATCTCCTTTTTAAATCTTAAAAATTAAACTACTTGGCGGGTAAAATTCAGTTTAAAACATTGGATTATTATTTACTGGAGCATCAGGCATCTGCATCATGGCATCCCAGTGCTCGGCTAACTTTCCATTCTCTATACGATAGATATCAATAAATCTCCATTCCTTTCCTGCCATTTCACTACGAGAATGAAGGATAACTATATCACCTTCTGCCACAATGTGTTTAAAGACTACTTTCTGCTTTGGCATACCTTGCGAGGCAAGCATTTGCACAACTGCTTTTACCCCCTCGGGACCGTCTGGAAGTGTTGGATTGTGTTGTATGAAATCCTTACTCATCAATTCATCGACCCCAGTAACATCTAAATCGCCAAAAATTCTTTGATAAGCTGTGATAGCTAATTGCTTGTTTGATTCTACTTGTGTCATCGTATTAATTTAATTAGTTGTTGTACAAACCTAAATCAGTACTTACTTTTGTACAAGTACTTACCTAGAAGTACACTACCTACCAATAGGTTAGAAACATTGATTGTCAAATGAAAAAAAGTCAAAAAATAATTAAACAGTCTGACGAAAACTGCCCTGTAAGGAGATCACTAGTGTTATTGAGCGGTAAGTGGACATTGCTGATCTTGTTTCAGATAAATGAAAGAGTAATTAGATATGGTGAGCTAAAAAGAACGATTCCAGGCATTAGCGAAAAAATGCTAATACAAGAACTAAATATGCTTGTTGAGAAAAAATTGGTCAGTAAAAAATCCTATCCCGAAATTCCACCGAAAGTGGAGTATCGGTTGACCAAATTAGGATTGAATACATTACCGATTGTGGATAAATTAGCTCTATTTGGGTTAGAAAATTTAGTTTGACAGTACGTATCCCAATCTTGATGAGTTCACTCTCAAGGATAATACCTACCCAACGAATTGGATAATTATAATAAGAATACGATTATCATTTCCAAAAATTCTTTATGCCAGTGTTTCTTCTGCGGTGGAACTGGATGACATATCAAGAGAATTAGATTGTTCTTATGAGAAGGAGGCAATAAAAAGTTCACCCAAAATTCTGGCGTACGAATCGAAATGTTCTTAGGACCAATTTCACCGGCAAGCCAAAGGTAGGCCTGTTGCAAAATCTTTGTCAAGGGCAGGGCACGTGCCGATAATGTGTTTTTTTGTTTTATGAATCGCCACCCTTGACAAAGGTTTTGCAACAAGCTCATTTGGCGGCTTGTCGGTAAGAATGGTCGGGTGTGATTACTTACAGAAAGTTTTTACCGGATCATTCAAAATCAAGCAAAATCATTTAAAGTTTCTCGCATTCGTTTCAATTCATTCATATTTCTATACCCATATTCGCTGGTTGACTCATATTGCCCTCATGAAAATCTATACAAAGAGAAACAGGCAGGGCGATTGGATTGCCTTCCTGTCGGGAGCATTGCTCAACATGATAATTGCCGCTCGTGAAAACGGATGGTCGGATGCGGAATTGATGCTACTTATTGCCGGACTAATCGGAGGCATTGTCTGGTTACTGGGAAACTGGTTATATCAGTGGATCAAAATTCGTTGCCTGGTTCCGTGGTAAGTCACTTGATTTCGGCAGTATGAAACTAGCTCTGCCAAGTCCATTTGCTTTCGTGCTTTCCATGCAAGTATTAATCATGGTCAAAAGTAGCTTGGATGTATTCGTTCCTGCAAAAGCTTACGGCATAAACGGTTCCCCCTTGCAGCTATCGCTTCCAGGAACCCCCAATTATTCCGTTTCCTTTTGCATCCACGTACATCCAAGCCTGATGACGACCATAATTAATTCTTACAATTATGGAAAGCACACAGCAAAACAAACAATGGCAGGTAGCAGAGATTCAACTCTCGTACAAATCAAATGTAAAACCTTCACTTCGTCCGAAGATCACCAGTTCACGTGATGCACACGAAGTATTGAAACGAGTTTGGAATGATTCAGTAATTGAACTTTGTGAACAATTCAAAGTAATCTTCACAAACCGGGCAAACAAAGTACTTGGTGTATTTGAAGTATCAACAGGTGGTATCGCAGGAACAGTAGCTGATCCGAAATTGATATTCGTTGCTGCATTAAAAGCTGGCGCGACCGGCCTGATTTTATCACATAATCATCCGAGCGGAAATCTTACACCAAGTCATGCTGACATTGAACTGACGAGGAAAATAAAACAAGGTGGCCAACTACTGGAAATTCAATTGCTCGACCACATCATTATCACCAGTGAAAGCTATTATTCATTTGCAGATGAGGGGTTGCTATAAGCCCCTTGGATATTCTGGACCTTGTTGACCCCCTCAGAACGGATCGCCGTCAGAACATTTGTGGATGTTGAGATTTAGCAAATCGCGACATTCTGGCGGATGTTGACCCCCTTGTAAAATTATCGGGTGTTCGTACCGGAGCATGTTGACCCCTCCAGGAGGCTGGAATGGCGGTTGTACCGGAGCATATTGACCCCTCTGATATGGTTTTGGTTTATTAGGTAGCACTTTACCTAAGCAGAAAGCCGATGGCTGGAAAAACCAAACCCATGAGTCAGATCAAACAACTATTACTCCTACACAAGGAGGGCGTTCAAATCAAAACCATTGCTCGTAGCCTGGGTATTAGCAAGAATACGGTAAAGGCCTATTTAAAGAAGCTATCAAATGGCCAGCTTCCCGTCGGCGATCTTTTGGCGCTTGAAGATCCAATCCTGGAGGGTAAATTTCATCCCGGTAATCCTGCCTATAAAGATCCTCGGTTCGAGCATTTAAGTGCCAATCTGGATTACTTCACCGCCGAACTCAAACGCGTTGGTGTAACCAAGAAATTACTCTGGGAGGAGTATATCGACAACTTTAAGCAGGGTTATGCTTATTCGCAGTTCTGCTTTCATTTACGACAGCAACTTATTGCCCGCAAGCCCGGCATGAAGCTGGATCATCTTCCTGCCAATAAACTTTTTATAGACTTCGCCGGCAAGCCGCTGCATTATATCGATCGGCTAACAGGTGAGTTGGTGCCCTGCCAGGTGTTCGTGGCTACGCTTCCTTTCTCGGGCTATAGCTTCGCACTGGCAGTACCCAGCCAACGCGTCGACGACTTTATCTATGCCTTGCGTCGCTGTCTGTATGAAATAGGCGGATGCCCTCTTATCCTGGTGCCCGATAACTTCAAGTCCGCCATTAGCAAAGCAGATCGATATGAGCCGGAAATTAATCGTGTCCTGGAGGACTTTGCCAATCACTACAATATCACCGTAATCCCCGCCCGTCCACGCAAACCGCAGGACAAGGCTCTGGTGGAGAATGATGTGAAGCTGGTCTATAACCGGGTATATGCGCGTTTACGCAACCGCCAGTTCTTTGATCTGGAATCACTGAACCAAGCCATCCAGGAGAAGATAAAGGCGCACAACCAGACGCGTATGCAGCAAAAGCCCTATTGTAGGGAAGAACGTTTTTTAGCAGCTGAAAAACATCTGCTCACCGCGCTTCCCGAATCAGACTTTGAAGTAAAGTACTACAGTGAGCCGATGGTCGGTAATAATAATTACATCTACCTGGGCAAAGACAAACATTATTACAGTGTTCCATACGCCTATGTAGGTATCCGTGCAAAGGTTATTTATACCCGTGCGATGGTACATATCTATGCCCGGGGTAAACAAATCGCGGTGCATGTCCGGGATTACACACCTGGAATTTATACCACCGTCAAAGAGCACCTAAGCTCACACCACCAGCATTATCTGGAAAGAAGCCCTGCCTATTATATCGAGAAGGCTAAAGGCCGATCGCATGAGCTATACTTGCTTACCCAGCTCATCTTCGATCAGCCCAAACCTCCTGAGCAGTCTTACCGCACCTGTGACGGCTTGCTTCGGCTACAAAAAATGACGCCCGCTGACGCCTT
>JBGTGG010000220.1:0-10879 GCA_041746855.1 Cyclobacteriaceae bacterium
AATCACGGCAAAAATAGAAGAGGCAAAAACCAGTATCTCATTATGGTCAATTCCCCAAACAATGCTGAGCAACAACAGTGAAAACATTAAGATCAAAATATTGATAGACCTCACAATGACCCGCTGACGCCTTGTATTTCCCGTCAACGTAATCTTGGCAAATCGGCTTACAATCTTGCGCATCACCAGACTGATCAAAAAAGCCCCGACCATTACAATAATGGTCTGCATAACCTTGAATTCAAAATCGTTCATGTTGTCAATTTCCATTTCGCGAAGGTAAAATATTTTTTATTGAACGAACAAAATTCTAATCGCTCACGGTACTGACTCAATGAATTTATTTTTCTTGAATTCAAACTTAGGTCAATCAGTATAGAAAAATTAACCTAAGTCAAGTGAGTATTTGGTTTTATTACTGATATAAAACATTTGCAACCTCAACCGATTTAAAATGTCTCGGTCTTGCGAGAAAATTTTGTAGAGTGATTAACCTTCCTGAAGTTTAAGCCAACGGTCATGGGGGAATTCTCTAGAATATCTTCGATTGTTTTGGAGTTTACCACCACACTAAATTAGACTTGAATCCCAACTAGAACTAGCGGAACAGCAGGCACGCCTCTTCCTTGTCTGACTAAATCGTACAAAGCACCTTCATAATACCCCGGTCCAGAAGACATCTCACTTTGCATTGACTTCATTGGCAATATCTCCACTCCTACATCTATTGAGTCTCCAACATAGAATGCCAAATGTTTAACAAACAGATCGTAGGCTATGAAGCTGTACTTTCCAAATTGTACCTCTACAGCAATTCTATTCTTGACAAAATCAGTTTGATTGTATGATCGAATAGGAATTCTGCCTGCTTCTTCTATAATTCTCTTTTGCTCAGCTTCCTCTAAATGCATGGTTTTACTAATCAATTTATGATCATCAGTCACCCAATAATTTGTTCTGCTTTCAAACCAACCAAGTTGTTCAAAATCATCTTTCAAACGACTGTTTAAATCAGTAGGGCTAAAAAGATTTTTACCCTTCATTGTCTTCTCTTGGCTAACTTTAGTCCTGTATTCTTCAGCATTAATTACCGCAATTATGCCTTCGATCTCTACCCACATTTCTTTTTGATGAAACTGAATCCATTCAAAACCATTAAGGTGAGAGTACATCGCTCCAATCTTCATCTATTAAATAACTTTTTGTTAAGGTTTGATAAAAAATAAAAACCAACGAGTATGCTCTCCTTATTTTCAGTAAGTTTTTGATTTTCTTCCTTGACTATTGATTGAACTAAATCACTACTAAATCCTTCAAATTCTGCTGTATTGAGTATCCTATTAATACAATTTCCAACCTCATCTAAAAAATCGAACACTTCACCAGTATTATCCACAGAAGTCCAAATTTCCTGAAGTTTCTCTGACGAATACTTTTTGTATTCATTACTGATCTTCTCAATACATTCTGTGAAAATTTGATTTCTGGATGTATTTAGAACTGGAGAAAGTGATTTTCTTATTCCGCCATCAAGAGGGATTTCTTTGATATTCTTGGAATTACCGTAAAAAAATTTAAAAGACCATTGCTTTGATTGATATTTAAAATCATTGGACAATTCAAAACGCACTCCACTTCCATACCTTAAGTGAGGAACAGAAAACTGAAATTTTCGACTTGCAGGATACTTCTTTTTAGGCAATCCTAGATTTGAATCATAAGATTTATACCTGGGTTTTTTATGGAAATATCCTGACTCTCTTGGTGGTCTTACTTTATCTGGCTGAACCTCCAGCATGCTTTGAAAAATATAATAGGTTAAGATTGGGGGTACAGCATTCCCAATCATTTTAAACTTGGAATTTAGGTTGCGCCCATAGAACTGATACGTTATTGGGAAACCCTGAATGACTCCTCGTTCTCTTACATTTAGTCTTCGATATCCATTATTTGAAGGCACTATTATGCTTTCGCGTGATACTCTCGTACAAGTAGCAGTTATTGTTCTACTTGGCCTATCCAGTCTATCTGGAAAAGACATTTTATTATAAATGGGATGAAAAGTTTTAACATCACTATTGATCCTTTGTTCCTCAACTGTTAAGTCTGCCTCATTTTCAAGTTCAGTGACCTCGTTCCTTAGGATTTCATACCCAAAATTAGGATCAATAATATTTTTCTTACTTAAAGCCTTCAATACATTCCCAAGTGTAACCGTTTTTATCTTTGTTTTATAGGCATCGAGCAGCTCGATTGGAAAATCCCCTGCAATCATCCTTTTTCGGTTTTGAGGAACACCGTAATCCGCAGCATCGACAATTCTTATCACTTTTACCAAATCCCTAAACCTCCTTAAAGAACCCTCATTTAGTTCCCGTTCTAGAATTTTAGAAACTCTAGGAATATTCTCCATCGCCCAATATTTCGGCTTTAAGAATTCCACTACCTCCAAAAATTTATATAAATCAATTAATCCGTCTTGGATATCCCCATTTCCTCCTCGGTTTGCAAATGAAAATTGGGTACACGGTGGACTCCCAACAATGAAATCAATTTTCTTTTTAAATTTAATGTCTCTCTCAACATCTATTTCCCGGATGTTTATTTCTTTATGATCAGTGTCAAAGTTTAAGTTATGGGTTTGGTTGGCCTCTCTCCACCATTCATAAGAAGCAACATTGTTTATCCCTGAGAGTTTCATCCCAAGAGTCCATCCACCAATACCGCTATATAAATCAATTGCTGATTTCATCCTGTCAAAATTACGAATTTAACCATGACTATTTTTCACAACTTCAAAACAAACTCAAATTACCACCTTTGATAAACTTCGTTACATCAATCGGTGGTATTTTGCGATCCCCTAAATATTTCCTTTTGGCTGCACGAAAAAGTTGATGGATCATTTCTGCACCATTCCCTTCTCCGCCCATGCGTCTTCCAAAGTTCGAGTCGTTCAGTTTGCCACCATGGAGATCTTTAATCTGGTTCATAACTTTATCATACCGATCCGGAAAATTCTTCAAGAGCCAATCATCAAAAATTTTAGCAATCGACCCATTCAAGCGCACCACCGTCATTCCTGCAGCAGAAGCACCGTGATCAGCAGCAGCTTTTAGAATAGCAGGGACTTCATGATGATTCAGTCCCGGAATGATCGGGGCACACATGATTCCTACCGGAATCCCTGATTTTGCCAGCATTTCAACTGTTTTTAAGCGTTTTACAGCACTGGCGGTGCGCGGTTCCATTGTTCTCCGCAACTCCTCATCCAGTGATGTAATCGAAATATAAACATGCACCAGGTTGTTAGAGGCGAGGTCCTTTAACAAATCCAGGTCGCGCAAGATCAAACCATTTTTTGAAATGATACCAACAGGATGACGGTACCGCGCAAACACTTTTAGCAAATTCCGTGTGATTTGATATTTCCGTTCCAGCGGTTGGTAACAGTCTGTATTTCCCGACAACGAAATAGGAACCGCATCCCACTTCGGATGCAATAAAAACTTCTCTAACAATTCAGGCGCATTTTTTTTCACCACAATTTTGCTTTCAAAATCCAGGCCTGCACTAAAGCCCCAGTACTCATGCGAGTTTCGTGCATAGCAATAAATGCAACCATGCTCACATCCTTGATACGGATTCAATGAATACATCATGCCCACATCGGGGCTGGTCACTTTGTTCACAATCTTTTTAGGATGTTCATAAAAGACTTGTGTTGTTGGCGCAGACAACAATGCTTCATCCAACCCTTCAATATGTTCGGTTACATATTCGTTTTTTAAAAATTTATTCTTTGATTGGATTTGCGATCCCCTTCCTCCAAAATAGTTTTCCTCCATACAGCAAGGTAAAATACCTTGGGGTTGAAAGAAATAACAAATATCTTTCGCGACACAGACTGTCAGCTTTCGTGCTCACCTATACACCCACACCCATTCAGGAAATATTTGATCCGCTTTTGGATCAATATGGAATTCGATTGCTCATCAAACGGGAAGATCAAAACCATCTCCACATTTCGGGCAACAAATGGTGGAAGCTGAAATACAATCTGGAGGAAGCAAGACGACTGAGTAAAAATACGGTGCTCACCTTTGGTGGGGCATACTCCAATCATATTTATTCTACAGCGGCCGCAGCAAAAGAATGTGGGTTTCAAAGTATTGGAATTGTTCGGGGAGAGGAAACCTTGCCGCTGAATCCGACTTTACAATTTGCAACTGAAAACAAGATGACAATCCAGTTTGTCAGTCGTGAAGAGTATCGAGAAAAAAATAAACCTGAGTTCATTAATAAACTTCACGATCAATTTAAAAACTTTTACCTGATCCCCGAAGGCGGAACAAACGCATTGGCAATAAAAGGAACAACCGAATTTGCACGGCAATATTTATCGAAAATTGAATTTGATTTTCTCTTTTTACCTGTTGGAACAGGCGGAACATTGGCAGGAATCATCAATGGCTTGGCCGGGGAAAATAAAATCATCGGAGTTCCGGTGTTGAAAAACGGTGGTTTCCTTGAAGCAGAAATAAAACCCTATTTGAATCAAGATTTTTCCAACTGGTCGCTGCTCACCGAATACCATCATGGTGGCTATGCCAAAAACACTCCGGCATTGCTGGCTTTTATCAGGGAAATGGAAATCAAGCATCAACTTCCGTTGGATCATGTGTACACCGGGAAATTAATGTGGGCGGTGATGGAAGAAATTAAGAAAGGAGTGTTTGTAAAAGGGTCAACTATTTTGGTGTTGCATACGGGTGGGTTGCAGGGTAGTTCTAAAAATCAATAAATGTTATTCAATGTCGTATAGTCACCCCCTCGGGGTTTTCGCTCTCCATTGGACTGCTTTCTATAATCATGTCAGCCTTTCAGTCTTCATTAATCCCGAAGGAATGGTAGGATTATAGAGATAGCATAAGTAACAATTTAGAACCCCGAAGGGGTGGAATGCTTCCTTAACTAAACGACATTGAAATGTTAATCTTTAAAAAGTCAGATTCCCTTATGGAATTTGATTGCGTCAGGCATCTAAGCAGATATGCTTAACCTTGATGTATGAAAAAATCACTACCCCTTCTTTTAATCCTTGCTTCCATTACAGCACAGGCTCAGGACTTAATTAACAGTCGTCAAAGCAGCTATTACACTTTTATTTATCAGCTCACCAATGATGAAGCTGCTGAACTCTACGAAAAAGGTAAAGAGCCGTTAGCCCCGAAATATTTTCACACGCAAGTCGATCAATTTCCCTCCGACTCAATCTTTAGCGGGACGCTTCCTTTTGGTCACTACCTTTTCGTTAGCACGGAAGGCGGGAAATTTGAATGTGTGTTGGAATCGATCAACAATCTGGATATGAAAATCCACAACAACCACAGGGATTTATTACTATCCTTTCAGGAACCATCCGGTAAACGAATAAATTCATTCACACCCTACAGCAAAAAAAAGAAAATCAAATTCGATGAAAAACTAGATTTCTATGCGGTCAAAAAATCCAATCGGGAAGGGTGGATAAAAGCCGAGCACGATGGACATATCAACTATTTTTCAATCGACAGAAAGTATAATAATTCCCTACCAAAACGCGTGGGAAGAGGTATCATTCGCACTTTTCCGATTAATCACCTTACCTCGATTATTGTTTATGTGCCCAATAGCGTTATCTCGTTAATTAAATATGGAAGTATGCGTCCTCCCGGCATTTATTATCGGGCAAAACGTTTGTTTGAAGACAAGAATTATGAAGGTTATCTGGTTCTCAATCAACCAAAATACAAACCGGGCGATACGGTAAAAGTAAAAGCATTTGTCACTACCCGGAAAGGAAAGCCTGTATCCAAGAACGTTGACTTGAAGTTGACGAGCTGGAGTGGTGGACGATACACAAAAACCATTGGTTCCTTAAAACCTTATCGGAAAGGAGCATACATGTACGAGTTCGTTTTAGATGATAGTCTCAAACTTTCGTTGGGCAAAGAATACCGGATATCACTAAACGATAAGGGTTACAATAATTATCCCAGTGCACAATTTGATTATGAGGAATACGAATTAAAGTCAAACAACTATTCCTTGAGAAGCACGCCCAATGCGGACGTTAACCAACCCGGCATTATTTTCTTAAAAGGTACCGATAGCAATGAACTGCCCTTGTATGATATCCGCACCACGGTCACCGTCCTTTCCAAAAAAGTCAATGACTTTTACGATCCGAAAATTTTTATTGCAGATACCTTATGGCAACACCAACTCATGTTGGATCCCATAGGTGAAACAAAAGTTGTCTTGCCGGACTCGATTTTCCCAAACGCTAGTTTTGACTACGAAGTAATCGTTGACTTTAAAAACACAGAAAATGAAGTACAACAAAAAAACATTTCGCTTACCTACGATCAAAAACCCCAGATTAAAATGGAGCTTAGAAAAGACTCAGTGTTCTTTTCGAATGGAATCGAAAACAAGTTGTATCAACTAAATACGTATTCGAAAAATAGTGACAAGATTCAATCGACTGAGATCACACTACCCCATTCCGAAAAGGTTGAAAATTTTATCTCACACTACACAATTCTGGAAGATCAGAAACAAGTAAAATATTTCGACTTGGAATCAGAGTCAGACGCTGTAGAGGTGATGGCAGAAAGAACGAAAGATAGTTTGCAACTGATCATCAGCAATCCGAGAAACATTCCGTTTAGTTACCAGCTTTTCAAAAACAATAAGATCATTAAAATCGGAAACGGAACGCAGTATACTGCAAAAATAAAAACCAATCCAAACGATAATTATTATTTCTCGATTCAATATAGCTGGGCCGATCAATCAAAGAATCAGGATTTTGATTTACCGTTTGCCAAAAAAACCTTAACCATCGAAATCAATCACCCGCTTTCTGTTTTCCCTGGACAAACAACAGATTTCACCATTCACGTGGCGGATGCCTTTGGGAAGCCTGTGGAAAATACAGACCTCACGGCCTATTCAATTACTAAAAAATTCAAGGACTACAACGCACCATCAGTTCCCGGCTTTGAAAAATTTAAGAGTCGTAAAGTATTCAATGAATTCAACCAAACTGAAGAGGAATTCCACACCTTTACCAAACAACTAAACTTTAATTGTTGGAAATCGAAAATTGGATTAGACAGTATTGAGTTCTACAAATTTCTCTATCCCGGAAATACACCCTACCTAAATTATTCCGCTTCCGAAGATAGTATCCCACAGATTGCACCCTATTTGATAAAAAATGGAGAAATACAGACCGTCCACTATATCTATTTTGGAAAAGTGCTCAGCTATTTTTCGCAGGCTCAAAGTATAGAACCGTATTCATTTCAGTCTGGCACCGACACATTACAAATAACACTTCGCTTATCGGATAGGTTAATCACGATAGAAAAGGTTGTGCCGAGAAAAGGAATGAAACTGATTTTAAGTATCGATGTTGATAACCTTCCTGTCGGCTCAAAAAGTGTTGAAAAAGGAAACTTGTTGGACATTGACGAAACCAGACACATCTCTTCGCATTTCATGAAAGTCAAAAGGGATAACACCCAACCCTACGTCTACTTACAACAAGGTGATCTTATCCATGCGTTGAATCCAGCCCGGTATGGTTCCGGTGATGAGTTGGTAGGTCCATTTTATCCCGGCCCAGTAAAATATCAGGCCGACTATAATTTGGATTTTTATTTCAAACCAAAAATGATTTATACTTTTCAACCATCCCTAATTGACAGGGAAACTGACTCCTATCGTTTTGGAAATTACCTCTTCAATAAAAATGCAAAGCTTTCCTTCAAGGATCAGGTACAAACAGAAGCACGGATAAAAAAGTATTGGAAAAGTTTAGAAACAACAAAGAGAAATAGTTTTAGCAAGTACCCTGATTATAGTTCTTCCACAAAACCAACCGGCTCACTCATTGTTTCAAACACTAACAATGCTGAACGAAAACGGTTAGCTAGCTTCATGCTGAACCTGGATGAACCCGAAGAATACTATATCTATCCAGCTAACCAATCTGAATTCAAGCCACTTGTCACCGGATTGTATCAACTCATCATCATTTTTGATAATGGGTTCTACTTTAAACCGGCTCCAATTTTTATCACGCCATACGGAAGAAGTTTTTACGATTTCAAAGGAGCAAAATTGTTTAATCCTGATTCGCTTAGTTCGGAAATAATCTTAAAAATTGAAAAATGGTCCACGCAGAGCGCATACGCGGATGTTGTTCGGAAAACGGAGATGAATTCTATCCGGCAACTCTATTATCGGGAAGAAGCACAAAATATTAATTATACAGGAGGGCGTTGGATTCGTGGACACATAACTGCTGCTGAAGATGGAAGCCCATTGCCAGGTGTTAATGTGATTGTTAAAGGAACAACAATAGGAACCGTGACGGATGCAAATGGTGACTATCGAATCTATGTACCAGAAAATGCCACACTGGTGATCTCATTTATTGGAATGGTTTCGCAAGAAATCGATTCAAACAATCAGGATGCTTTGGATGTTGATTTAACTTCAGATGTAACACAACTTAGCGAAGTAATCGTTACGGGTTTTGGGGTTTCAACAACCAGAATGAACCTTACCTCATCAGTAGCTGTAGTGAGTGGCTTACAAGGAAAGGTGGCGGGAGTATCAATTGATGGTATCCCCGGTGCAGGTGATATGGAAATTAGAATTCGAGGGGCAAGTGCCCTCTCCTCATCTTCAAATCCATTGGTGATCATCGATGGAGTGATTGGCGATATTAACATGGTTGACAAAAATAAAATTACAAACCTTGAGGTTTTAAAATCCGCAGAAGCTACTGCATTATACGGCTCTCGTGGCGGCAATGGTGTCATCCTTATTTCAACAAAGCCGGGAACAACTTCTGCGCAGTTACTGGCCATCAAGCTCCCGGAAGCACCAACCATACCATCACTGGATGGAAACATGCCTGGTAGTTCGATCCGTAGCAACTTTCGCGACTATGCTTTTTGGGAACCAAACCTTCGTACCAATAAAAATGGAAAAGTATCTTTTCAGGCAACTTTTCCGGATGACATTACCGGATGGGATATTTATGTGCTGGGGATGGCCAGCAAAAAGAGAACCGGTGCTACCGTGAGTGCTGTGCAATCTTTCAAACCGCTAGCAGCACAACTGGCACTTCCGCATTTCCTGATTGAAGGTGATACTACTTTTGCGATTGGAAAGATCACAAACTATACACGTGATAGTTTATCAGTAACAAAGAAAGTAACGATCAATGATCATGTTATTAAAAATGAACCAATAGAAATTGTCAATTCCATAATTGATTCTCTATACCTGATTGGAGCGGGAACGAACTTGTCGGTGAAGTATGAGATTGATTATAATGACTATGTTGATGGAGAGATCCGCGAGATTCCTGTTTTTAAGTCTGGAACAAAAGAATCCCAGGGGATATTTGTCTCGCTACCAAAAGACTCAACTTTTACTTTTGTTGCGAACAAACATCTAGAAAAAGGAACGCTCTACATTCAGGCCGATTATCTGAGCGTTCTTCAAGATGAAATTAGGTCGTTGCGCTTTTATCCATATGAATGCAACGAACAACTGGCGTCCAAACTAAAAGGCTACCTGGCGCAGAAGATGATTGCGGAGTATCGCGGAGATAAATTTGAGGATGATGCAGCAGTAAAGAAAATACTGAAAAAAATTTCATCCCATCAGTCCGTTGATGGTGGATGGAGTTGGTGGGGATCCGGAAGAGGATCCGCATGGATTACATTGCATGTTGCTGAAGCTTTTGAACAAGCGGAAAAACTGGGGTACAAAATTCAATACGATAAAGTTGCCCTGAAGAATTTCTTTGTGAGCTCCTATCAACGATATACACCTGAACAACAATTAAAAGTATTCATCTACCTGGCGAAAAAAGGTGAAAAAGTGATGGGAAAAGCCCTTGCTGATTCGGTGTTGAAGGCAGACTCAACGAAAAGCAATTACCTTCGGCTGCTGTCACAACGGTTGTATCAGGTCAGTGGTGAAAAAGTTGATTGGGAGTGGATCAACAATATTCGAAAAGAAACGTTGAAAGGAAACTGGTATTGGGGCGAAACCAAACGATCCCTTTGGAACAATGACCTGGACAATACCTTGCTGGTCTATCAACTGATGCAGCATGAAAATCCTGCTAACGAAAACATATACCGGCTTCAGAATTTCTTTCTGGAGAAACGAAAACCCAATTGGGATAACACGTACTTCTCTTCAAAAATTATTGAGACCATCGTACCTTCTATGATAAAGGAGAATTCGAAATATGTAAACCCAACAGTAAAAATTTCAGGCACACTTGAAAAAACCGTTTCAAACTTTCCTTTTGAAATCGTGCTTGACAATACCGACTCCCTTGTGTTTGCGAAAGCTGGCAGTTCCCCGGTGTACCTGACGGCCTATCAAGATGCATGGATCAAGAACCCCGAAAAAGTGGGGAATGAATTTATCGTTCAGTCAGCATGGAGTAAGCCTGTCGGAAAACTAGAAGCTGGTAAGTCAATAAACCTTATAGTGAACCTAGAGGTAAAAAAAGATGCGGAGTTTGTGATGCTGACCGTACCGATTCCTGCGGGCTGCTCCTACTATTCAAAAGAGCAAAGTCGCTCCAATCGCGAAGTGCATCGTGAATATGATCTTGCTGAAACAAGAATATATTGCGAGAACCTACCTGCTGGAAAGTATACCTACTCCATCAATCTCATGCCGCGTTATCAGGGAACATATCAACTTAATCCAGTGAAAGCCGAATGGATGTATTTCCCGGTAATTTTTGGAAGAGGATCTTCGAATCGAATATCCATAGAATAAAAAT
>JBGTGG010000221.1:0-4730 GCA_041746855.1 Cyclobacteriaceae bacterium
GCCTCGTGGATTGCCCCCTTATCCGGGGATCAAACGCCTCGCGGTGCAAACAGAAGACCACCCGATGAAGTACCTGACCTTTGATGGAAAAATCCCGAAAGGACAATATGGGGGTGGTGATATGTGGGTTTTTGCATTGGGAAAATATGTGATCACCAAAGAAAAGAAAGATGGATTTTATTTTCGGCTAAGCAGCAAAGAGGTCAATGGTGAGTATCGTATTTATAAAATCAAAGAGAAAGAATTTTTGTTGGAGCGTGTTGACGAATCGCAAATCCAATGGTTAAGCAGCAATGTTGAATTCATGCTTTCCGAAAGCCAGGAAGCTCCTCCAACTGGTGATGACTATTTGTATGAAGTTAAATGGGATGGTATCCGCGCCATGGTTTCGCTTGATGAAGGACAGATTCGAATCAAGAGCCGCAATCAAAATGACATTACTCAACAGTTTCCTGAATTATTGGATGGACTAAAAGCCTTTCGCGCCAACAATGGCTTGTTCGATTGTGAAATTGTTTGTCTGGACAGTGCCGGCAGGCCCCAATTTAAAAAAGTAATCAACCGGCTCATGAGCGGATCAACTGTCGCAATCGAAAAACTTACTAAATCAAATCCTGTGTATTGTTATGTGTTTGATTGTTTGTATTTGGATGGGAGAAGTTTGGTCAATGAGCCGCTCTCAAAACGTAAGGACTTTTTAAAAGATTCGATGCGTGCGGATACACCTTATCGGTTTAGTCAGGCGGTTGACGATGGGCATTCACTTTTTGAAGCAGCACGTGAACATGCATTGGAAGGAATTATGGCCAAGCGAAAGGAGGGAAGGTACCTTCCGGGAAAACGCTCCGACAATTGGTTGAAGATAAAAGTCAGGAATTCCGTTGAGTGTTTAATTATTGGCTATACAGAAGGAAAAGGAAATCGTGCGAAGACTTTTGGTGCCTTGCATGTTGCAGAAAGTTTAAATAGCGAATTGGTGTATCGCGGAAAAGTAGGTACGGGTTTTACCGATAAAATAATCGGGGAAATAAATGATGAAATCAGTCAGCTGAAAGAAATCAAGAAGCCTGTGAAAGGAAAAGTGTTGGAAGAAAAGAACAGCACCTGGGTTGAACCGATTCTTTTTGTGGAGATTAGTTATGCCATGATTACCACTCAGGGAATATATCGGGAACCCGTCTTTATAAGAATGCGACCCGACCTAGTACTTTAGTACGCTTGGCCTTGAACAAATTTTATCCTTCATCTTTTCATTGATGGACTGACCTAACTCACGGGCTTTTTCCAAATCCTTGCAGGATTCCTCTTTGTTACCCATTCGATAATTGACAAGAGCCCTATTAAAAAAGGCGAGGGCATACTTCGGATCGTAGAAGATCGCTATTCCATAATCTTCCAATGCTTCTGAATATTTTTTTTGCTTTGTCAACACATTCGCCCTGCTCAGCCAGGCATTGGGCAGATCTTCATCGACTGTTATGGCTTTGGTGTAATCGCGGTAGGCTGCACGCAGGTTGTTGGTTTTTTCAAAAGCAAGGCCACGGTTTACCCAAACTTCAGCATCGAGCGAATCAATTGTTAGCGCAGCAGAATAATCTTCTATTGCTCCTTTAAAATCACCTACTTCTGCACGGTAATAGGCACGCTCCAGATACGCATACGGAAGATGCGGATTTTGCTCAATTGCTGCGGACAGATAGCGATCACTTTCGCTAATGTTTCCAAGGGTTCGGGAGAGAGATGACAAATGTTGTTGCCCCAATGCATGGTCAGGTGAAATGCCTAGCGCCTTTTCATAATCTCTCTTTGCTTCATCATACCGCAACATTTTTTCGTTGGCTTCACCACGGTGTACAAAGTAATCCGCATCCTTGTTGAAGACACTGATGGCGCTATCAAACCAGATAATGGCTTCTTCATAATTTTCCTTTTTAAGTGCGATTAAACCGAGATAGTTAAAAACAATATCTGTGGCTCCCTGTGCGGTAATGATACGATCGACACCTTGCTCGTAGGAGGATTTTCGATAAAAGATGTCATGGGTTTCCCCGCGGGGAAGTGATAATAATTTTTCAAAATCCGATCGCGCAGCTTCATACTGTTCGCGTTGATACAAAACTTGTCCACGTCTCAATAACGCTTCCGCAAAATCATTTTTCCATTCCAATGTGATACTGAAATCGATGAAGGCTCCTTGAAGATCATTGCATTTTTCCCTGGCGGCTCCCCGATAATAATACGCATCAGCATAATCTACTTTTAATGCAATCACTTTACTAAACGATTGAATGGCTTCCTGATAGAGACCCTGATTGAGTTGATTCTCACCCGCTTCAAAAAGAAGCGCGACCCGGTCAGCGGATTGGGCAGAAACCCGGCAGACGGTGAACATAAGCAGACCAATGATGGATAGGAACCTGAACACTTTTTTAAAAGTTATAAACAGAAGTTACGACTTTAAAATTATTAATCGAATCTGACCAAAATGGTCATTTTGATTTGAAATGGATTTTAATTTGTAAAATTAACTCATTGTCAATAATTTAGTGGTCTGTAGTTCATTTTTTAAACGAAGTAAAATATGCGAGCTATTTGGAAAGGACACATTCAATTTTCCCTGGTTACAATTCCCATTCGGATTTACAATGCCATTGATTCGGGTAAAACCATAAGCTTCAACCTGCTTTCAAAAGAAGGCCATAATCCTGTAAGCTATGAGAAGAAAGATAAAGTAACGGGCAAGCCGTTGCGTTCCGAGGATATTATAAAAGGGTATCAATATGAGCCCGGCCAATTTGTAATCATCGAGCAAGAAGATTTTGAAAAGGTCAAACTGAAAAGCACCAAAGTCATCGAAATAGAAGGGTTTGTGGATACAAAAGAGGTCCATCCCACATTGTTCGAAGCCCCTTATTTTATCGGGCCGGATGGTGATATTGCTGCCAAAACATATGGACTGCTGAGTGAAACCCTCAAGTCGACCGGAAAGATTGGTGTGGGCAAAGTCGTGCTTCGCGACCGGGAAACCCCCATCTTATTGACACCGCACGAAGGAGGCATTCTAATGTACAAATTGCGCAGTCCAAGTGAAGTGCGCAGCATCAAAGAAGTTCCACAAATGTTGGAAGTGAAAGTTGAAAAGGAACAACTTCAATTGGCCAAGACATTGGTAGATCAGATGACCAAGAAGTTTGCACAAATTGACATGACCGATCATTACTATGATGCGTTGAAGAATATTATTGATGCAAAAATAGAAGGTAAGGAAATCGTTTCCGTAGTGGAAGAAGAACCGGAAGTAGTGGACATCATGACGGCCCTAAAAGCCAGCATCGATGCTGCGAAGAAGCCGATGCAAAAGGCAAAAGGAACGGACAAGAAGAAGGTTGCCAAGAAAACAAACAAGACCGCCAAAAGAAAGGCCAGTTAGCGATCTAAAGATGCTAGATACTAGATGCTGGATGACAATAGACAGTCTTGATACAATATTTCGTCCCTAAATGGATTAGTTGACTTTTGTGTTCTGGAGGGCATAGCAATCTTTCGTTCCTCTGGGACTTTCCATGCCGTCAGGTGAAATATTGGTAGCAATTTGAATTAACAACCAGTCAACGTGCCAAAGGCACGTAATATTTAAACATGACAAAGTAGGATTAGACTCCAGATAAATCACTAATCAAAGTGAGTTCGCATCGCTCAAAAGATTCATCGGCTCCCGCTTGTCGGGGCTCTCTGAATGAAGAGCCTTGCTTGTTTACTCAGTACCTTGATACTCATGTCTTATCCAGTATCCAGCATCCAGTATCTAACATCATTATCAAATTATCCCTACCTTTGCAATCATGGCGAAAGTGATACAATTTCCAGGTCCACAACCCGAAAAATTCGGCCCAATCCGGGCACGGAAACAGAAGAAGGGTAAAGGCTTAGAGAAAAATGGCCAGTTAAATTTATTCACGGGCGGTAAAGTTATTGCCCTCCATAAACTCAGTCTTTTTGAGGAAGCACTTGCACTGGATGATCATGGTGATTTGGAGTCCGCAAAATCAGGTTATCTACAGGCTGTAGGTGCGGGCGAAAATGTTGCAGATGCATATTGCAACCTGGGCATCATTGAATTTCAACAAGACCATCAGGCATTGGCGATTGATTATCTCAGCAGATCGCTGGAAGTCAATCCGCGCCATTTTGAAGCACATTACAATCTTGCCAACGTGTATGGTGAAATCGGGAATTTCAAATTAGCAAAAGTTCATTATGGTATTTCCATTCAACTGGAACCTGAATTTGCGAATAGCTATTTCAATTTAGGGTTGACGTTGGCGATGAACAAGGAGTACAAAGAAGCTGTTGAGGCAATTGAAAGATACATCTACTATTCGCCCAATGAAGACCATAGCAGCATCCTTGCTGTATTGGACAAGTTAAAAAGCACCTTATAATTATTTCTTTGCGAGTTCTTTCAGCACCTTGTTTCCGCGACTTATAAAACCCGCGCTTCCGTACGGCATCTGATCCTCGATTACAATCTTCAACTCTTCCTTTAATTCAGGAATTTCTTTAACCAAATTGGCCAGTACGGTCATGGAAAATGCTTTAACAGCAATAGGTTCTTTTAAATCGGTAAGGAAGCCAAAACACATATCGATGATTTGACCATGAAAGCGCTTCGGAATAGTGATGAATTGAAGCAATCGCACCGTATTTCGTTTTACTGCTTCATGGTTGCC
>JBGTGG010000222.1:0-18455 GCA_041746855.1 Cyclobacteriaceae bacterium
ATCATGATCGACAATGCGATTGTGATGCTGGACTATTTCCATCAATTCAAGAACCGAAAAGTTTTTCTTGCACTAATGGGCGCTACCCTTACTACCGTTGTTGCCTTGCTCTTGGTGTTTTTATTACCGGAAGAAGACCGAAAAAACCTTACCGATTTTGTAGCCATTATTGCTGTGGCATTAGGCACTTCGTTGCTTTCTTCCTTGCTCTATATCCCCGGAATGTATGTGCTCCTTTTTGGAAACAAACCAGCATTACTAAACAGTAAACCCAGAAAGAAGAGATGGCGCGTTCAAACTTTTTTACTGTATGAAAAAGTCATTCTTTTCCTCACACGGTATCGCAAATCATTTCTGGTTGTTATCATTCTTGGATTTGGTCTTCCTGTTTTTCTTTTGCCTGCTAAATGGGACGAACATCCCTGGTACAACAATACCATCGGTTCAGATCTTTATCAGGAAACACTTCGTCCCTACATTGACAAAGCATTGGGTGGATCTTTACGGTTGTTTGTACGAAACGTATATGAAAAAAGCAGCTACCGCGATGCCGAGCGGACAAAACTTTATGTAACTGCGCAACTACCCTATGGAAATACACCTGATCAAATGAATTATATCATTGGGCGGATTGAAGAGTATTTAGAAACCGTGACCGGGATTGATAAATTTGTCACCAATGTTTCCTCCGGGCAATACGCACGAATTGAGATCTCCTTTTTAACGGAACATGAAACGGGCTCGCTTCCCTACTGGCTAAAGTCAAGGCTCATCGCAAGATCGTTGGATTGGAGTGGAGTAAGTTGGAGTGTATATGGGGTAGGGCAAGGGTTTAGCAATGGCAGCCAGGATGAAATACCCAACTTTCAAGTACTGATGAAAGGATACAACTATGACGAACTTGAAAAGCAAGCCGCTGTACTCGCTGAAAAACTATTGGCCCATAAACGTATTCAGAAAGTCAACATTGATGAGCGTCTTAGCTATAGCGAAAAATCGAGTAGTGAGTATGTACTTCAAATTGACCAACAGAAACTTTCTTTACAACAGGGGAACATCTTTTCGTTGACCAACCACCTGCGGCAAGTAAGCAAACCTTCATATTCCACCGCAAGCATTACACTAGACAACACGATATACCCACTTTCTATTCGGGCAGAAAATTCGGCTGGCTTTTCCACCTGGGAATTAATGCAATCCCCGCTTCTAATCAACCCTGAAAAAACAGTGAAGCTCAACAACCTGGCAACCCTTGAATTGCAAAAGACCGGCAGCACTATTTACAAAGAGGACCGTCAATACATCCGATTGGTTGGTTTTGAATATTATGGCTCCTGGCAATTTGGCGACAAATACCTCAAAGAAAAACTGGAAGAGATGAAAACCGAAATGCCGGTGGGATATTCCGCTACAAAACAATCCTGGCGGTGGAATTTTGATAAAGTAAAACGGCAGTATTCATTGCTTGCGTTGTTGATCCTTGCCAATTTTATCATTTGTGCCATCCTCTTTGAGAATTTGAAACAACCCCTTTACATCATTGCCACACTCCCTGTTTCTTTCATCGGATTATTCCTCATTTTTGCAGTCTTTGATTTTTACTTCGACCAAGGGGGATATGCTGCATTTGTATTGCTTGGCGGGTTGGTCGTAAATGCTTCTATACTGGTTGTGAATGATTTGAACAACAATTTTATTGCTTCCCACAATCACAATAGAAGGGTATTAAAAACGATAGCAAACCGGTCCAGGACAATTGTACTAACGGTACTCTCAACGTGCTTCGGTATGATTCCTTTCTTAATAGAAGGTCAAAGTGAAGTATTTTGGTTCTCACTTGCTATTGGGACAATTGGTGGACTGGTGATGTCGTTGGTAGCGGTGTTTGTGGTGCTGCCGGTGATGATTGTTGAATTGAATGATCAAAATAATTAAAATCCTCAAATCGCATGCAATCAGAATTTTTCAAATCTCTTGCCTTAATAAAATTTAAAAATTTCTATTTTTTTACAATTTCAAATACTGAAAAATATGTACTATCCTCACTTTGACCTTGTTTGTTTGAATCAATAGTATATAACTTCCCATCGTGTACAAAACTATATAGCATTAAATAATCTGATCCAATAATTGATTCTCCCAATCGATTAAGTTCCTTATCGAAAAATACAAAGCTATTTTCTGGTTTCTTTTTCCCGTCTCTGTAGGATGATAATGATGGTCGAATTAGTGCCAATCGTAGAAAAATTTCATTTTTCTCATCAAAATAAATAGAGAAATAATTAGAAGATGTCATAGCATACTCATCACGTTGTTCTTTAGAAAAATTCTTTCTTTGATCGATAGAAATGTCCCTGGCCAGTGGTTGTAAGACCTCAATTTCTCTTGATTTTACAGGCCGCTTACTAAGTCCATGCTGATCAATTTTAATGATGTTATCCTCCATGGGATAGCTTATGTACATCGCACCATCCTCATGGTCATAATAAAATGAGGGAGCAAACCGCCAGGCACTATCCCAATACCCTTCATCATATGATTCGGGAAATCTTTTAAATGATGTCATGTCTCCATTATCTAAATTTATCTTCACAATTGAAGGTGATTCAGAAATTTTCTCTCTTTCCCTATGTGGATAACATGGTATAAAAGCAAACTCATCAACTAATTGTATTGGCGAAGTGGACTGTGGAAGTGGAAGTGATAAGAATTGTTCAGTGAATTCATTCACATCAAACGACCTTAGCACTTCCCCCTTAAGGGTAATTACATAAAGTTTACTAATCCAGTTATTAAAAATAATAAATTTATCTCCGCTCTCCATTAATTGAACAAATGACAACGGATCTAAAACTCCAACCCCATTTGATCCCTCTGTATCCAACGACAAACTCAATTCCAACTTGTTGGATTCAAAATCTACAATAATAATCGTTTGCTTTTGAGCATCCAGAAAAACCAATTTTTTAAGTCCATTAACTACTTGAACGTTAAACGAACGATTTCGATTATTATAATTAGAAAAAGGGATCCCAATAGTATTTGAGTATTTTAATTCAAAAGAATTCAAATCCTCAACGCCCTCTGTTGAACATCCTACTGCTATCAGGGTTAAAAACCAAAATATCCAGACTTTCATATTAATTTAATATTTCAAATGATCAGACTTGGCTAAACCAGGTCTGATCATTCAACAATTGCTCATCCACCCGATTCATCTGTATCTATTGAACCAGAACAAGCAGGTCCTTCACCAGAAAGATAACATAATTCTGCTGTACCATACGGTTCAACCTGGCAATGACCTAGATTATTCTCTGGATTTGATGAAACTTGGCATCCTGCATTTCCATTGCTGAAAGAGAACCCTACGAAAAACAGAATCGCTATTGCAATTCGAAGTGTGAGGTGTATTTTTTTCATAATTATAAGTTTAACTTCTGCTAAATATCAAGCATTACCCGAAGTAAATATCTTTCAATGCAATTTCATTTCACTCTGCATAATTTTATTTGAACTTATAAGTTTTCGACCGTCTGCAATATTCAATCGGCTTCTCAATTTCGGAACTTAAATATTCTATATAATGGAACACCATCCGCTTTGAAATCCCTAAATCCTTTGCTAACTGAATAGGGGAAACTGTATCCTCATTTTTGATTTTTTCTTCTAGGTGCCTAAGTCGGGTGGCATATTTTTGATATTGCATACAACTGGTTTTAGAAAGGAAGTTAAAAATTCAAAAAAAAAATAGAAAACAAGCTTAAACCCAAGAAATGACAATCTAGCTACAAAATAATGAGACCTAATTATCTCTCATTAAGTCATATACGTATATATTTACACCGCTGCCTCTAGATTACACGGAGGAATTACTGGTTCAGCTTCCCTTCTCTCAGTTGAGCAAAGCACATTCATTTCCTCATAGTAAACGATTTCAAACAAAACCCATTAAAACTCTTTAATGGTGTATTTCAAAATTATCGAATGTCCCTTAGTAATGATTTAATTTCATTTTTAACTTTCTCATTTAGGGAGTCAACAGCAATTTTTCCAACACATAAAGTGGTACAACTGTTACAAATTTTTCATCCTCCACAAATAATGGTGCCAAAATTTTAGCTAGATTAAGATCTGTACTCTCAAAAGAAAATTCCCTGGTATTTCCGGTTCCAATTGAATAGAATCCATGATGTTTATTCATTTGATGAATATAGCTGTAGACTAAGCATTTCTCATTCCCCGAAACTAGTGAAGCGTTAAAATCATATTTGCGTAAACCTTCACCCCCCGCATTCAATTCTTCTATTAACTTTGAATGGCCTGATTTTGTTAAATGGGAAGGAAGCGATTCATTTTTATAGGTAAAAATAAATTCAGGGTAAATGGTATCCCTTGATACAGAAAATACTGTATCACTGAGTAGATCACTAAATAAAAGCTTTGAGTTATGAATCAAAAAGGGGTTCCGACTGTGAATTCTTACCTCACCATAATACAAAGGATTATACGGTAAATATTTCTTTACCAACTCATTATCGCGCGTTACCAATAAATCATAAAAGTAACCTTCATTTTGTATGAAGCTTTCATGTTTTGCTGTAAAAAAAATATAGTCTGACTCATGAAAAACGAAGCTTAAAAAATTATATCCAATATTAGTTTTGGATAAGTAATCTCCTGTCAGTGTATAATTTAAGAGTATCTGCCTTTGGTAATCATGGATTTCCAAAACATTATTCTCTTTAATTCTGAATGAGGTTAATTCTTTATAATCGTTTGGATTTTCTCCCTTCTATTGAAATGATTTATATATTTACCAGCATTCGTTAAAATTATAATATTTCCAGAATAGGGACTGTCTGTAAAAAAATACAGGCTATCATGATGATCCCCCCTTTCAATTGTTCCAATAGATGTAAATTCGTATCCTGAGAAAGGGTATATTTCAATGTTCTCAAAAATTTCAGCTACATTCTCAATGCTTGATTGTGCTGGATTTATCATAATAAGTTTTCCGGTGTTTGAAGAGGCCGTGTCCTTTCGGATACACCCAAGAAGCATATTTATCAGGATGAGTAAATAAAAAAATCTCATTTCACATTGCAGCAGAAGAAAATTAACTAATCCTAAATTATTCCAATAAATTAAGCTCCAGGTTAGTCGTTTCAAAGGAAGTTGCTATTACTTTTTGAATCTTTCCAGAAGACAGGTAAAATATTAAAGGATTGTATTGAACAAGGCCAGCCTCAACAAATTTATTTTCTGAATCCAGAATTACACTTTTACCAGTAAGCATTTCGCCTGCTTTAAGCTTAGTGCTTTTTTCAGACTTATTATCAGTAAGTATTACAATAACATTTGGGTTATTCGAATTCCTCTCACCAAACTTTAATCCTTCATTTACACATGAAGTACAACCCTCTACAGGAACTATCACTACATATTTAACTTCAGTTGAGATTTTAAACTCACTTAACACAGCTGCCTCTCTTTGAAATGGATCAGTTAAGCAACTTGTAAATAGAATGAATAAACCAATTGAATACTTTTTCATAACTCCTCAATGGTAAATAGTTCAAAGACTAATTTATCATCATTTGCATTAGGGTTTTGAGGATGGTTTTTCGAAATGAATAGACCTTTCTCAGTAATGAAACTATTACTAACCCAATATACATTATCGTCTAACCTTGTTTCTGAAATGATCTGGAAATCTTTATCCAAAACAATTATGGATGGCGTTGTTGGGTTCATGACACTCTTCATGAGATTCTCATCTTTTTCAGGTTCGTGCCCTATAAAAGCAAACCTATAATATACTGACCTGTACTTATCATACATAATAGTCGAGTAATATGAAGTTCTGCAATAGTACCTTAGCATATTATCCATATCTCCGTCATTCGGATATGGCGGAATATTTTTAATGAAATTCGATGATGCGGGGATTTTCTGTACATTTTTATGATCCTTCGTTACATAAATATTCTCATCTCCATAAAAGGAATAAATAAAATTTTCACCATCAAAAACTCTACTAAAAACAGGTTCTCTTACTCCCTCAATCCAATAATCCTTTGGATAGCTGTAGGCAAGTTGTTCAACCATTTTTTTTACAGTATCAATTTCAATACAAATGCTTGATTCAAGTAATTGGTCATTGGTCATTGAAGTCCAATTTCCCAGAGCTAACCCTGTTAAATAAATTTTTCCATTTACAAACTCTATCTGCTGCATCGGGGCTTTAGATTGAATTTTAGCGGGCGCTAAATACCTACCCGTTTTGTCTCTTGTGTAGTCTATTGTTTGAATTACTTTTCCGTTGTTATTCACCAGAAATAACTTACTATATTGGGTTGAGACAATATAGATGGAGTCCCTCGTTAATGCGCGAAACCCAAAAACTGAACCAACACCATCAGGACCTTCCTGTTGAAGGGGTATCTCATCTGTTAACTTTAGAGAATCAAGACTATAAAACTGAATTGAATTCTTATTCGAATTAAGATAGGCCACTTCAGTTCCGGTTTCTGTCAAAAACAAGCAAGAAGTGATGTTTAGGGTAGTCTTGTCAATTGGAATCTCAAGTCTAGATCCCGATCTATGCAACGTGTTCTTGTAACCAGAATTAATAATTGATTTCTCTGAGCTTCCGTTGCAAGAAAGGCAAACGGTAATCAAACAAAAATACAGGTACTTACTTTTCATAATTAAAATAGTCTATTTAGAAAGGTACGCCAACATGATATTGGCGTACCTTATTTGCATTTATTCGGCCTGCTCCTTTGGAGGATTACATGGCTCGCATCCAGCAGGACAGTAAGCCGATCCTCCAGAGGAGCAACAGTATGTCATGCTGAAGTAGCAATTGGTTCCGCCTTCCCAACCTATAATAACCTGTGCATTAGCATTACTCTTGGGGAAAATAAGAAATGCAGAAATTGCTAATAATGCGATAGTCTTAACTGCTATTTTTTTCATGGTCTTATAAATTTAAGTTCTGCTCAAAGTCAAGCATTACCTGAAGTAAGTCTCTTTCAATGCAATTTCATTTCACTCTGCATAATTTTATTTGAATTTATAGGTTTTTAATCGTCTGCAGTATTCAATAGGCTTTTCCAACTCATTACCTAAGAATTCAAGATAATGGAACACCATCCGCTTTGAAATCCCTAAATCCTTTGCTAGTTGATCCGGAGAACCTGTATCCTCATTTTTAATTTTCTGTTCAAGGTATTTGAGCCGGGTGGCATATTTTTGATATTGCATACAACTGGTTTGAGAAAGGAAGTTAAAAATTCAAAAAAAAAAAAATAGAAAACAAGTTTAAATCTAATTAATTTGAATTCGCAAATGAGCAAATGTGTTGTTTACCTCCTCAATAAATCGTACGCAGTTGTATTTACAACCGCTGCTTCCAGATTACACGGAGGAATTACTGGTTCGGCTTCCCTTCTCTGTGTGGAGCAAAGCACATTCATTTCCTCGTAGTAAACACCTTTGAATTTTTTGCTACTTTGATTCCATACCACACTTCTATATTGAAATGAATAATCAACCTTTAAAAATTGATATTTCAAGTTGTACTTTTTCGCTGTTCGCGCATATAAAAAGACTCCTTCAATCCTATCAATACTATAGTACAAGCTATCATTCACTTTCTGATTCAGAATTTTAGTATCCTCCCATTGGTATGAAAAATCCACTCTTTTGAATGCGAAATTTTCTATGTCGATGTAGAAGATCAGTTGATTAAAACCTTTCATTCCCAAGCGATTGCCAAGTATAACAACATCCTTCGTGTTTGTAGAATCGAAGCGATTGAGATAGGTGAACTCCCAATCATGAAAGTTCGCTGCATTAAAGATAGCAGCGCCAGACTTTATCAAATCAAAATAAAGGTTGTCTGACAATCCATAAATAACATCGGCCACAGGTGAATTTTTTGATTTACTCCGATCAGTTGAGTCTACTAAAACATTTCTTGCCCCTTTACGATTAGAAAAAACTTCTTCTACTATCAAATACCTTTCCTGGAAATCAACAACGGATGAATCCATTTTCAGACCCTTCCAATTAAAATACTGATTGAGAAATTCTGAATTCATGTAATTCTTAGAGATATTCTCGATTCCCTTTTTGACAATATCCCCTGCAGCTACATCTTTAAATACGACTGTCGAAAGTAGCCGCTCCGATTCTTTAAGCATAAAATTCCGCGTGCCTAAATGTAATGGGTATCGACAATAATTCATACCCAACACAGGAGATTGATAAGTTTAAATTTGAATACTCCTTAGGGATTTGAATATGAAAAGATCCTTCGAAATCGCTTACCGTTCCAAAATAAATTTTAGACACAGAATCCGATACATAAACATGTGCGTACGGAACAGGGCTATTCTTACTATCGGTAATGTTTGCACGAATGTTAATGTCTTGGGAGAAGGTCTTTACAGTAGTCGCTAAAAGAATCAATGCAACACACAGCAATGAAGTTCGAACTATTTTTTTTAATGACAAAGTAGGAATGATCATAACCAAGGTTTGACGTCTAAATAATAAATAAATTTCCTCCCCGTGCCAAGCTTAGCGGTGGAGACCAAATTAAAAACCAGCCATGTCCAAAAAATCATAAGCGGAAGAAAATGTATAAGAGCGGAAGAAAAAAAATGGCATCCCCAATATATCGAAACCGAT
Source organism: Cyclobacteriaceae bacterium (assembly GCA_041746855.1). Lineage (GTDB taxonomy): Bacteria > Bacteroidota > Bacteroidia > Cytophagales > Cyclobacteriaceae > JBGTGG01. The sequence continues at coordinate 8,704 of JBGTGG010000222.1, forward strand.
CATGCTTTGAGAAGAAGTCATTTTTATAATGAATAAATCCTAATACTATTGTCATGATCAAAATAACTCCAATGGCAGGAAATACATGTGGGAAGAAATAGAAATTCAACATTCCTATCATCAATGCAAATGAAAAACAAATCCAAAAAAATCTGGTGATGGAGGTTATCGGAAATTTTGTTGCGATCGATTCTTGTTTTTGCGACAAATCAATTCTTCGATCAAAAAAAGAAAACAGAATCAGGTTCAACAGCACCACAAGAAAAAACTGGAAAACAATTAAAATTGAACCAGTTTTAAACTCCATTCCAGATTGGCTTACAACGGGCACCAACACGCCAGCCGTATAGAGAAGGGCGCCCACTAATTCTTTTGCAAAGGATAGACTTTTTTGAAAAAACAAATACAGGAGTGCGATTCCGGCAATCACACATCCCAATATTAGGGTAGCCTTTTCCAAAAAAAGAATGGAGGCAGCCGCAGTCTGCGCAATCATTAGAACAACTGTTACCCAAAGAACCTTAAAATTTCTTTTATGAAATTGGTGTCGAAATGTAAGAGCTGGATTTTTTATCCGCTTTGCATCCAACAAATGATCCATCGAATAAATTATCCAAACACACAACCCCAGCACAAGAAGTCCGGCTGTATCAGGAGGAACCCCAAATACCAATGAAAAAAAATAAGAAACAATTACAGCCCCAACACTAATGTCTATACTAAGGGTGTTGATAATTTTGTATTGCAAATTTCTACGACTTGCATGTTGTTCGGTCATCCAACCAAAACCAAGGCTTACTCTACTGTGACTGATTTTGCCAAGTTCCGGGGCTGGTCAACATTACATCCCCGCATCACCGCAATGTGGTACGAAAGCAATTGTAATGGAATCACCGATACCATTGGCATCAATGCTTCGTGCACAGCCGGAACTTCAATCACAAACTCAGACATCGGTGGTATTTGCTTATCTCCTTCCGTAACCACGGAGATCACGCGACCTTTTCGGGCTTTTACTTCCTGGATATTGGAAACTACTTTTTCGTAGGAACTGTCTTGCGTAGCAATAAACACAACCGGCATCGCTTCATCGATCAACGCAATCGGGCCGTGCTTCATTTCCGCAGCGGGATATCCTTCTGCATGAATGTAGGAGATTTCTTTCAGCTTTAATGCGCCTTCCAACGCTACCGGGAAATTATAACCTCTTCCTAAGTATAAGAAGTTGGGAACATCTTTAAAGGTGTATGCGATTTCTTTGATCTTGTCATTTAAGGTCAACACCTTCTCCACTTTCTTTGGAATGTTTTCCAACTCCACCAATAATTCATGGAACTTGGTAGTCGTGATCGTTCCCTTTTTCTGTGCCACGATCAACGCGATCATGTTTAACACAGTAAGTTGCGCAGTAAAAGCTTTCGTACTGGCCACACCAATCTCAGGGCCTGCATGGGTATATGAACCTTCGTGCGATGCCCGCGCAATGGAGGATCCAACAACATTACAAACACCAAAGATGATGGCGCCTTTAGATTTGGCGAGTTCAATTGCTGCAAGTGTATCTGCGGTCTCTCCGGATTGTGAAATAGCAATAATCACATCGCCTTCGCGAATGACGGGGTTTCTGTATCTGAATTCGGAAGCATATTCCACTTCAACAGGAATACGGCAAAATTCTTCAAAGAAATATTCCGCGACCAACCCGGCATGCCAGGAAGTACCGCAGGCAACTATAATAATGCGGTCCGCATTCACCAGTTTGTTTTCGTATTCGCGAATGCCGCCCAGCACAAGCCGACCAGCTTTCGAATCCAGACGGCCACGCAAGCAATCACCAATCGATTTGGGCTGTTCAAAAATTTCTTTCAACATGAAATGTTCAAACCCACCTTTCTCGATGGCTTCCAATTCCATTTCCACTATTTGGATGTGCGGTGTCATCGCTACATCTTCAATGGTTTTTATTTTTAGTTCACCATCCTTAATGATCGCAATTTCCAAATCATTCATATACACCACTTCATTGGTGTATTCAATAATGGGCGTTGCATCCGAGGCCATGAAGAATTCATTTTCGCCAACACCAATTACAAGTGGGCTTCCTTTTCGTGCAGCAATCAAAAGTGAAGGATCGTCTTTTGACATGATCACAATGGCATACGCACCTACAACATTATTAAGTGCCAGGCGCACCGCCTCCTCCAGGGAACATTCGTTGCTTTCTTGAACATATTCAATAAAATGGACGAGTACTTCTGTATCCGTATCACTTTCAAAACTATGGCCCTTGTTAATGAGCTCTTGTTTTAAAGAATTATAGTTTTCTATAATCCCATTATGGATAAGTGCAATATTTTTTGATGCGGAGTAATGCGGATGGGCATTTACGTCATTCGGTTCCCCGTGTGTAGCCCATCGTGTGTGACCAATACCAATCGTTGAATTAAGGTTTTTCTCCTGAATATAATTCTCCAGTTCCGAAACTTTTCCCTTCTTCTTATAGACATTCAATCCACCATTCATCAACGCTATACCCGCGCTATCATAGCCCCTATACTCAAGGCGCTTTAATCCTTTGATGATTACATCCCCTGCCTGGCGATGGCCGACATACGCAACGATTCCACACATAGTTAATTATTACTATATAAAGTTGGTATTGTATAATAAATTTTCAATTTGATATTGTCCTTGTGGACTCCAAACCTACTCACATCTTGATTGATACGAATAGAGGAAGGGATCAATACAAATTTAGTGAATTGGGTTTTGTTCTCTTTTTCGATGCTGAGTTCCTGAAAGAACACAGAAAGAAATGCCGAATAATTATTATTGGTACTCGAATAATTGACTACAGCTGAAGTACCCTGATCACCCACGGCAGTAAAGATCGGGAAACGGGCAACATTCGGATCGCGGGTCAACCAACCACTGTAGGCGATTAAATTCAAAGTGTCAGCATTTGTTTTTACAGGCTGTAAACGGTTGTTATCTTTTAAGACACCCAGTTTATAACTTCCAAGCGGATCAAAGCCTCCTGTCTTCTGTATATCCGATAATACCAATTCAGCCGAGTTTATAATAATTGCCGGAGCTCCCGTTCCTGAAATTTTAGGAATAGTGTCGGTGAAGCTGAAAAAATTGGCAAAATCAAGTTTGGTCATAATACCGATGCCCGATTGTGAATAACGGATATCGTTTGCGGTAAAATGATCCTGATAGAAACTCATCCCATCAACCTCTGTTCCCGCACGGTCTGAAGTAATATGGTTGAAGGCCATCATCCGCGAGGAGGCATTGGTTGAAAAAGTAAAGCTTATTTTACTGGCTACTGTATCATCGGGGGCAGAAAAAAACACATCAATTTTTGAAGCGGGATCTAAAATTGAGAGCCCAAAAATCTTATCATTATCATCACTCGAAACTGGTTGAAAAGAAAGCCCTTTATACTTTTCGACAAACTTATCGATATAATAATAGGTGGAATCAAGATCAGTACCGTTTGAATAAGCAAGCGCGGTATTGAGCAAATCTTCTCCAAAAGCATCAATTTCAATTTTCAAAACAATTGTAGTATCCTTCCTGTCTGTCACGTATTTTTTGAAATCTACGGGATTCGGGGCAGAAGTGGTCGTGCCTATTAATTCAGGTGTTACCGCTTTTAGTGAACGGTTCATGTAATATGGAAGTGAATCAAAATCCATTGCCTCTGCAAGCTCAAACACTTCCACGGTTTGGTCTGTTGCGGCTTGCGTTGAACCAACCACATTGAAAGTGTAGCGTAGTTCTATATAACCTGAGTCAAATTTAGAAGCCACATCAATTTTACTTCTGCTCACCGGCAAAAAACGTGTTTGCGCAATAGCCGTTACTTCGCCCAAGTCAGGATCAGTATATTTTCCAACTAAAAATTGGCCAACACCATTGGACGCAAATGTTGATGTCATCACAGAATCAACCAAATAATTGGTTGATGTAAGGGGAATCTCAACGTATCTAACTTCAAATTTTGAATTTGGATTTTTGAATCCTAACACGCTTGTATCTTCTTCACAAGCGAAAAGGAATGGGGCAACCATAAGTAGTTGCCCTATTCTCCTAGCCCACAAGTTCATTATAGAGATTATAATAAGATTCTGTATAGTTTTCGTCTTTCTCGATGCTATCGATTTTCTTGGTGTTTTTGAATAGCTCTTCCAGTTTTTTGTTCTCGCCCGCAGAAATCACTGCATCCGAAAACTCCATCCCAAGTTTGATGAACCCTTCAAAATCCGGGGTCTTCAAATGGCCGAGCATATTGTCTTCGATGTCCATCATTTTTACTTTCTCCAACACATCCCCCTTGAAGGTATGGTTGAAAGAATGGTCATAGATGGTGAAAACAGTTTTTGCATTTTTAAACAACGGATCATTCTTGTAGGTTGTTTTCAAATACAACGGAATAAAGCTGGTAATCCAATCATTGCAATGAACAATGTCCGGAGCCCATCCTAATTTCCTTACAGTTTCAATCACACCCTTGCAGAAGAAAATAGCGCGTTCGTCATTGTCTTCATAAAACTTATTCTGCTTGTCATGAAAAACAGACTTGCGATGAAAATAGTCTTCGTTGTCAATAAAATATACCTGGAGTTTTGCATTCGGAATAGACGCCACTTTAATAACCAATGGCTTTTCTTCATCTCCCACAGGTATATTAATACCCGACAATCTTACAACCTCATGTAACCTATTCTTGCGCTCATTTATAATTCCAAATCGGGGAACTAAAATCCGTATTTCCATACCTTTCTCTTGCATGGCTTGTGGCAGCTTTCTTACAAATTCAGCTACCTCCGTTGTTTGCAGAAAAGGGTTTATCTCACTGGCAACATAAAGAATGCGGAGTTTTGACATATAATTGTTGATTTTAATGTAGAACGGAAATTGAAGCCACAAAATTACAAAAAAATACCCCGGTTATCAACTTGTTTTAAGTTTTACCATATCTTTGCCACCCTTTTCTAAAAGGCCTGGAATGCTAGTTTTCAAGGAAATCAGACCATTAAAAGTCTTTTTACGCGAAAAAAGACACCTAATAAAATCCATAGGATTTGTTCCTACTATGGGTGCTTTACATGCAGGCCACATCCAATTGTTTGAAGAATCCAAGGCAGTCAACGACTTAACAGTAGCCTCCATCTTCGTCAATCCAACACAATTCAACAACACCACCGATTTTGACAAATATCCACGTTCTTTTGAGCAGGATGTTGAAAAGGCTAAGCAAGCCGGTGTAGATGTCCTATTCGCTCCGGAACCATCCGAAATGTATGCTACCCCATCAGGGGTTAGTTTTGATTTTGGTCATCTGGATAAAATCATGGAGGGTACTTTCCGCCCCGGGCATTTCAATGGTGTTGCCACGGTGGTTGTTAAACTCTTTCACATTGTTGAACCCGACCATGCTTATTTCGGACAAAAAGATTGGCAGCAGTTTACCATCATTTCAAAATTAGTAGAAGACTTATTGTTTGATATTAAACTGCATGATGTGCCTACCATTCGTGAAGTCGATGGATTGGCGCTTTCATCCCGAAACGCAAGGTTAACCCCTGAGCAACGGAGCATTGCTCCTGTTTTATACGAAGCATTGAGCACTGCGAAGGAGATGATCAATAGTCAGGTATCGCTAAACGAAGTAAAAACTTTTATTGCAGAAAAAATCTCCCACCACGAAAATGTTTCGTTGGAGTATTTTGAAATTGTAGACAGAAGAAACCTTAACGCGGTTGAACATGTTGATAGCAGGCAAGAATTGATTATTTGTATTGCAGCGTGGATTGGGGATGTACGGTTAATTGACAATATTTTAATTTAAGATTGAATTCCAAATGAGGATCGAAATATTAAAATCAAAAATTCACAGGGCAAAAATTACGCAAGCCGAACTTCATTATGTTGGAAGTATTTCCATCGATGAAGATTTAATGGAGGCCGCCAATATTATTGAAGGTGAAAAAGTACAAGTAGTAAATATCAACAATGGCGAACGACTTGAAACGTATGTGATAAAAGGCGCGCGCGGATCAGGAACCGTTTGTTTGAATGGCCCCGCAGCAAGAAAAGCACAAGTTGGCGATGTTGTAATCATCATAGCATATGCTTCGATGAAATTTGAAAAAGCAAAAAAATTCAAACCAACCATCATATTTCCGGATCAGAATAATAAATTGACGTAGTAAACCGATCCGATGCCTTCGAAGCTAAAATCTTTCATTCAGTATTTATTAATAATTCTCGTCACCGGTTTTTTAATTTGGTTTTCGCTTCGATCCGTTACACCACAAGAAGGCGAAGATAAATGGGATTACTTACTTAACGCCTGGCGTGAAGCCGATAAGTTTTGGTTGATGACGATGGCGTGCATCACGATTTTAAGCCATGTAGTAAGGGCTATACGTTGGAAGATGATGTTGATACCGATTGGATATCACTCAAAATTTACGCATAGTTTTCTCTCGCTGATGGTAGGCTATCTCGTCAATCTCGTAATTCCCCGCGGTGGTGAATTATCACGCTGCTACAACCTGTACAAACTTGACAAAACACCCATCGATGTTTCTTTCGGAACAGTGGTGTTGGAGCGCATTATCGATTTAATCTTCTTAGCCATCTTAATTGTGGTGTCTTTTGCACTTGAATCCGAAAAACTTTTTGCATTCATTGAAACACTTCCGCTAAAGATGGATGGCGATTCTTCTTTTGGTTCAACACTCCCCTTCATAGTGGTTGGATTGATTCTTCTGGCAGCTGTTTTTATTTGGTTTGTCAGTAAAAATGAACGGATCCGTAGTTTTATAACGAAAACCTGGAGTGGATTTAAAAATGGTTTTCTTTCAATTTTCAAACTAGAGCAAAAAGGACTTTTTATTTTTTATTCTGCACTGATTTGGGCACTTTATTTTTTGATGAGCTATGCGGTGATCATGGCTTTTCCGTCTACTTCCGTGCTTGGGTTCAATGCGGTGCTTAGCTTGTTTGCCATTGGAGCAATTGCCATGGCCGCACCGCTTCCTGGTGGAGCGGGTTCATACCATGTATTGGTGCCGGCTGGATTGGTTTTCCTTTATCAACTACCACAAGCCGATGCGGTTGCTTTCACATTCATTTTTCATGGATGGCAAACCTTTATTATGATTGTTATGGGGGCTGTTTCTCTTTTGGTTACTTCTTTTTTAGTGAAGAGGAAGAGGTAAAGCAACCTTTATTCCTTTTGATCGGATCGTGAAAAGATATCGTTACGTAGCTTAAACTCTTTTACACAAAATGCCGTTTTGTCATAGAATTAGTTTTGGCGTAAAGCTTGTTAATACAGTCAGGACAATTGAAATTTGATTAAAACTTAATATACAACTATGGGAATGGGAGCATTGGTAATAGGACTTTTCTTTATGGCCATTGGCTGGATTGTCAGCTCACGCCTGAAAAGCAAGTTCAAAGAGTATTCACAAATCAGGCTGACAAAAGACTTATCAGGTGCGGAAATAGCCCGCCTCATGTTGGCCGACAATGGTATTCATGATGTAAAAGTAATAAGCGTTGCGGGGGAATTAAGCGATCATTATAATCCTGCCAATAAAACGGTAAACCTTAGCGAAGGTGTTTACAGTGGCAGAAGTGCTGCCGCAGCCGCGGTTGCTGCCCACGAATGTGGTCACGCAGTTCAACACGCCACCGCATACAGCATGTTACAACTTCGCTCCATGATGGTACCCGTGCAAAACGTAAGCGCAAAAGTCATCAACATTCTGTTTATGATGATGATGTTCGGAGCCATATTCGCGGGAGGGATATTCTCTTTTAATACTGCACTTTTGGTGATCATCGCATGTTACGGTGTGTTTACGCTGTTTGCATTCATCACGCTACCGGTTGAATTTGATGCCAGCAAACGCGCATTGGCATGGATCGAACAACGTGGAATTGTTACATCGCACGAGCATTCAATGGCAAAAGATGCACTTAAATGGGCCGCCATGACGTACGTAGTTGCTGCTATCGGTGCCCTTACCACGTTAGTGTATTATGTGATGATTTTTTTGGGAAACAGAGACTAAGGAAAAAAATATTTTCTATCCTACTTTATTGGGTAGACCTATTAATTTTGAGGCTCGGAGAAAACTCCGGGCCTTCTTTTTTAATGACGTATCTATGAATTTCCAGCTTTCCGAAGAACAATTAGCCGTGCAGCAAGCCGCACGTGATTTTGCCCAAACCGAATTATTGCCCGGTGTTATCGAACGCGATACGGAAGCAAAATTCCCAACAGCCCAGATCAAGAAAATGGGTGAGCTTGGCTTTATGGGAATGATGGTCGATCCCAAATACAATGGCGGTGGAATGGACACCATCTCCTATGTATTGGCAATGGAAGAAATCTCTAAAGTGGATGCCTCTGCTTCCGTGTGTATGTCGGTAAACAATTCGCTGGTGTGTTGGGGACTGGAAAAATTTGGAACCGAAGAACAAAAAGAAAAATATTTAAAACCGTTGGCACTCGGACAAAAAATTGGTGCCTTCTGCTTGTCTGAACCCGAAGCAGGATCGGATGCTACCAGCCAGCGTACTACCGCAGAAGATAAAGGTGATCATTTCCTCTTGAACGGAACAAAAAATTGGATCACCAATGGAAACAGTGCAAGCATTTATATTGTCATCGCACAAACTGATGTTGAAAAACGTCACAAAGGAATAAATGCGTTGATCATAGAAAAAGGTATGGATGGTTTTATCATCGGCAAGAAAGAAGACAAAATGGGTATCCGCGGATCGGACACACACTCGCTTATGTTTACCGATGTAAAAATTCCGAAAGCCAACCGCATCGGTGAAGATGGATTTGGATTTACATTCGCCATGACCACTTTAAATGGTGGGAGGATTGGAATCGGATCACAGGCGTTGGGAATTGCATCAGGCGCTTATGAACTTGCAGTAAAATATGCAAAAGAGAGAAAAGCATTTGGTAAACCCATAGCTGAACATCAGGCCATTCAATTTAAGCTTGCCGATATGGCAACAAAAATTGAAGCTGCACGATTGTTGATCTGGAAAGCTGCTTATTTAAAAGATCAAAATCAAAATTTTGTAAAAGCCGCGGCTATGGGCAAGTTGTTCGCTTCACAAATCGCACAGGAGGTAACAACGGAGGCAGTTCAAATTCATGGTGGTTATGGATACGTAAAAGAATATCATGTGGAACGCTTCATGCGCGATGCGAAAATCACACAGATCTATGAAGGCACCTCCGAAATTCAACGGATGGTAATTTCAAGGGAATTGCTACGGTAGTCTTGCAGGTTGCATAGCATAGGTCTCAATCAAAAATCATAAAATGATAAAAGACAATTCGCACAAACGTGTCGAATGAATGAGAATATTTCATCGAACGTTGGCAGGCGACACGACCACGCTCTTTATTTTAAACCGTGGGTTGCACCCACGGCTACAAATATATCGCTCCTACGGAGCGTAAGCTTTGTGTTACAATTTAAATGCACAACTCTGCTGGAACTTGGTATTTTGAGATGGATAGGTCGTCCCAGAGGGACGAAATGTTTGTAGAAAAAACTGCCTCGTCCTGAAAAAAGTTGACAGTTTTTAATGTTTAATTCTACCTCAAGTTTACACTTAAAGTTTAATCCTGCAAACCGTTTACATTTGTTGAACCAGGTGAAGCGGAAGCGGGCAATGCTGAGGAGCACCCCGCC
>JBGTGG010000223.1:0-2514 GCA_041746855.1 Cyclobacteriaceae bacterium
GCTCGTTCATAATTGGTTAACATCAAAAGTATGAAAATTAATTTTAATGACAGACTACATTGGCGATCAAAATGATTTTAACTTTAGCGCGATAGCCTTTTTTTAAAATATGAAGTTCAACTCCATCCGCGAATTTTTCAATACGCTATACAACATCTTGTACGGTATCTTGTTGGTGCCACTTCTAGTATTTGTGTACCTGTATCTTGAGCAACGGGCAGGTAGCCTTGTGACTGAAATCGTGGAATCGAGTCTATTGGTTTGGGTTTTATCCTCGGTGGTCATCTTTGAATGGGTGATGTCATTTGTAATATTTCATAAAGGTATGAAGGCAGTGGAACAGCGTATTGGTTTGGGTGAGCGATTGGAAAAATACAGGAGCATAACAATCGTTCGTTACGCGATGATTTCTTCCAGTTGTTTAATACTGGCCGTGGGGTTTTACTTAACCCAGCATCAGGTGTTTACAGCTTTGTTTGTGATGGCTATGATTTTGCAATCTTCTTTTTGGCCAACAACTTACCGGTTGGCCAACCATTTAAAATTGAAAGGGGAAGAGCGTGAAATGATTATTCGTAAGAAGGATTTTTAGGAAACAAAAAACCCAGCTGAGGTAGCCGGGCTTCATGTTAGTTTTTATAGTATAATTCCAAAACTAAAGGCATTCAGGTTGGGGCCTCTTCCTTCCGCAAAGAATTCATTGAAATCATAGTTTACAAAGAAATCTGTTGATCGGAATCCGATTTGGAGCCGTGCCCCGTAGCGGAAATTATTGATATAATAATTTCCTTTGTTTTTATCCTTTTGTTTGTCATCATCGTCACGGTAGACTGCGCGTGTCCAACTGTCGATACGATACCCGATGTAGGGTCCAAGCCCAATGCGAAAAGATTCACGATGGTTGTCCCACAGCCTGGGTTTTCTTCCGTTTCCTCCGAAGTCAAGCACCGGTACTACAGATGCATTGATAAAGGTTGCAGCAATTTTACTTTTTTTGAAGCTACCATGGTCGGGATCTTCGTCTATGTAGAATTTAACTTCGGTGTCGTCTTTCAATACACGCACACTCGGATCTTCAAATTTTAAATTATACCAACTAATTCCACCTCCCCACTCCAGAAAGAATTTCTTTCCCATACGGGTACGCTGTATGGAAGAAAAACCTACGTACCACGATCCCCAGGGCTTGATGGCATACGGTGCATTTTCATTGTCAGGAAACTCACCTTCTTCAAGCCAGTTGTTCATACCAAACTCAAAGTTGATTGAATGCCGGGTGCGGCCTCCATATCGTTTCGATCCATGGTATTCCCAATTGTAACGGTCGGTGTAGTTGTTATCGTTATCATCATTATCATTTCCCCAATCTTCACTCCAGGGATCATACTTGTCTTTTGAATCTGCTGGGGTTAAACTGTAGTTCGTGGTTGTGTCCTGCTCAACAATCGCGACCGTATCTTTTCCTTCTATTTTCTGTAGTGCGTCTTCGAAGAGCTTTTGGAAATTGTATTTCTTTAACATTTCGAGATCGGAGCTATCACCTACGGTAAGAACGATTTTGCTGCTCTTGCCAAGCTCAACGATTACGGTGTCGGATTTCGTTTGTTTTTTCTGCGACCATGCCCACTGTGCCGGCATCACCAACACGAGTAGAATAATTAATTTCTTTGTCATCTTTTTTATCTGTTACGTTCACCTTTCTTTTCATTCCTGAAGTTCAAAGCGAGAACTTCATTCTTGAGCTGTCTGATTTCTCCGATTGGATCCATTTCCTGAGCTTTCTCAAACAGGTTTCGCAACTTAGATGGCTTTTTGTTTTCAGGGGTTGCATCTGCAATGAATTGTTCGTCTAAATATTTTGCATTTGCTTCTTCCACTGAGATATGGATGGTTGTATTTTGGTTTTTAGTTTCGATTGGATTTTCTTTAATCGTATTAGTATAGTCTGTGTGATCAATCGAATTTTCAGCGATCATTGTCACAGGGGTAATTACTACTTCATGAACTTCTAGCGCCTCCGGAATTTTACTTTTCTTGTTTGGATGTTTAAGTGCAGAAGTTTCTGCGGCTGGAGTTTGCGTATGCGTATCTTCTTGTGCGGGCAATGCTGGAGTAGTACTTTCTACCGTTGGACTTTCAGTTTTCACTGGAGATATTTCTTTCACCTCAGCAATTTGCTCAAGGGGAGTGTTTACAGACGTATAAATAATAAAACCAGCCACCATCAGTAGCGAAAGCCCTGCAGCAATTTTTAACCACACCACTGGTTTTTTCTTTTGTGAAAGATTTGCATCAATTCGATCCCATGCGGAAGCGGGTGCCTCTGCACTGTGATTTTTCAACTTCTTGTTAAAGAATGAATCAACCGGCTGCTTCATCGCTATTGGTATTTAAGTGTAATGCTACTTCTTGATCGCGCAATAATTTTTGAAGAAAAACGCGTGCGCGACTTAATTGTGATTTGGAGGTATTTTCGCTGATGCCGAGTTGTTCCGCAATTTCCTTGTGCGAATA
>JBGTGG010000224.1:0-30037 GCA_041746855.1 Cyclobacteriaceae bacterium
AGCGCTATGCAAAAGGCTAGCAAAAGGGAAAGTACCCTGGCGCTATAAACCATTTTTAGTTTAGACTAAGCTTGTACCCAACGCCCTTTACCGTTACAATAAAGTCATCGCCTATTTTTTCCCGCACTTTACGAATATGAACATCCACAGTACGGTCAATCACGTATACATCCGAACCCCAAATTTTTTGCAACAACTCATCGCGGCTAAAAACTTTGTTGGGGTGTTGCGCTAAAAAGTAAAGCAACTCAAATTCTTTTTTGGGTAACGTAATCTCTTTGTCGTCCCGCTTAATCGTATAGCTGGTTCTGTCAATGGTGATGCCACCCATTTGTATAATGTCGTCCGGCTTTTCTGTTGTTTTTGATTCCCTTCTGAAAAGTGCGTTGATCCTGCTAATTAAAGCACGTGGCTTAATCGGTTTTGAAATGTAATCATCAGCGCCTACATCAAAACCCGCCACTTCAGAGTATTCTTCTGATCGTGCTGTAAGAAATACGATATAGGTCTTTTGCAGTTCCTTCATTTCGCGTAAGCGCCTGCACGCTTCTACGCCATCCATCACCGGCATCATGATGTCAAGTAGAACAAGGTCGGGAATAAATTTTTGCGCTATCTCCACACCTTGCGCACCATCCCTGGCCACCTTTACTTTAAAGCCCGCTTTCTCAAGATTGTATTTCAATAGCTCCCGTATCGATTCTTCATCATCAACAACGAGTACTTTGTAATTCTGTGTAGTTGGCATTAATTTTCTTTAACCCAAAAGTAGCGAGAAAATGGTGTAATTAAAACCACAATTCTGGGGCTTAACAATTCCTTAATAATGCCGTAATTCATGACTACAATGACGGAAAGTGATTGCGGAGATATTGAATGTATGCGATCAGGTCGCTTCCAAACTCTTCTTCAAACTCTTTATTAAAGGAATACTGCTGCGATTGATACAGTAAATACGACATGAAGTATGCATTGTTGGGCAACTGTTCTTTGAACCTCGCAGTAAGATTATCATACGCGGACAAAGAAAGTGTATCCAGTGTGTTCACAATCTCCGTGATCTTTTCATTCTTCAATCTCAGTTTTTCTTCCCGAGGCAGTGTCTCATCGAACGTACTATAAAGTTTATCCAATTCACCTGCACCGCGCAGCATGTGGTTCACTACGGTGACATAATCCTGATCCTGACCGATAAAAATTTTATACACTTCCGATTCTTTTCCATATGTAGAAATCAAAAATCGTTCAGCACCACGATCGCCAATAAACGATGCGAGGTTTTCATTGAATTCTACACTGTCCTTTACAAAAATAGTAGCATGCGACATCTCATGGATAATTAAGCTTGCCAAATCGCCATCTTCACGATCCAACATTCCAGTCAGTATGGGATCCGTAAACCATCCCAAGGTTGACCAGGCTCCCGGATTTCGGATGGTAACATCATAGCCTTCTTCTTTCAACTCTTTTCCCAACGCAATTGCTGCTTCTTTATCGAAGAAACCTTTATAGGGAACACTTCCTAGAATTGGGAATGACCATTCTTTGGGTTTCAAGCGAAAAGCTTCTGAAGCGGTGACGACCCACATAATTTCTTCGCCTTTTTGATCATAAAGGGTTTTATAATTATTTGAATCATGTAGCCCCAACGAATCAATGGCGTAGGTCCTTACTTTTTCAATGAACCTCAATTTTTGCTTTAGCGAGTCTGGAAATCCAGGATCTTCGAGGTACACCTCAATTGGTTTCGCATTGTGAATGATGTTGAATTGGCCAATCCCCTGCTTGATGGCATAGGAAAGCATATCGAAATAAACGACTGTGAGCAAGAGCGCAACCGCTCCCAGTATTAAAAAGAACCTTTTCAGAAATCGAATCAAAGCAAACTACAATTTTGGACAAGATAAGGTGGTATGGCAAAGGAGACAACGCTGGCAGCCTGTGAAAATTATCCTGACAACTCCTGTCACTAAACTCTGATTCGCTTTTTATTTCGATACCTGATCACGTACTTTGACCTAATATTAAATTTAGCCAACAAGCAATTACCAATATTATGAGTGAAGCAAAAGAAAAACTAAAAGCCTTACAGCTTACCCTGGATAAACTTGAGAAGACCTATGGCAAAGGTACCGTCATGAAGTTAAGTGACGAGAAAGTTGTGGATATCCCCGCCATCCCTACCGGATCCCTTGGACTTGATATTGCCCTGGGAATTGGCGGAATACCGCGCGGCAGGGTTACTGAAATTTATGGACCGGAGTCTTCCGGTAAAACCACCCTTACCATGCACATGATTGCCGAAGCACAAAAAAGAGGTGGCCTTGCTGCCTTTATTGATGCAGAGCACGCATTTGATAAGGTGTATGCTGAAAAGTTGGGCATCGATATTGAAAACCTTTTGATCTCCCAACCGGACAATGGCGAGCAAGCACTTGAAATTGCCGATCACCTGATCCGCTCTGGGGCAATCGATATTATTGTAATTGACTCTGTTGCCGCCCTGGTTCCAAAAAGTGAATTGGAAGGTGAAATGGGTGACAGTAAAATGGGATTGCAAGCGCGTTTGATGTCTCAGGCGTTGCGGAAACTTACGGGTACCATCTCTAAAACAGGTTGCGCGTGTATCTTCATTAACCAGTTGCGCGAAAAGATTGGTATCATGTTCGGAAACCCGGAAACCACCACAGGTGGAAATGCATTGAAATTCTATTCGTCTGTTCGGTTGGATATTCGCAGAATTGGCCAAATCAAAGAAGCTGCGGATGACATTACCGGAAACCGCGTAAAAGTGAAGGTGGTGAAAAACAAAGTGGCGCCACCGTTTAAAGTTGTGGAGTTTGATATTATGTACGGCTTGGGGATTTCCAAATCCGGTGAGATTTTGGACATCGGGGTTGAGTTGGATGTAATCCAGAAAGCAGGATCATGGTTTAGCTATGAAGGCAACAAATTAGGACAAGGTCGCGATTCAGTTAAAACCCTTATCGAGGACAATCCGGAATTGATGGAAGAAATGGAGATCAAAATAAAAGAGAAAATTTCCGGAAAATCTGCAGAGAAAGAAAAAGTTCGGCAAGATGCCAAAGACAAAGTAAAAGCCGACAAGGCGGAGAAAGCTGCGAAAGCAGAAGGATAGTGATTATCTAATTTCTAATGAGCTGATTGCTATTCGGATTAAATGAAAAGGCTTGACGGATATGTTTCGTCAAGCCTTTTTTTGTTACTAAGAGTTTGTACGCTGTTTAATACTGTTACAATAGTTGCCGGTCGAAAGACCCTACAACACTAAAAAGACCCTACACCACTAAAGGTTGGTACAAAAAATAAGCGGGTCGAAAGACCCGCCTACACTAAGAATAGCATATTAGAAAATCAGAAATCAGTTAATTAATTACGATCGAATAGCCTCAACCGGATCCATTCGAGCTGCCATTGCTGCGGGCACAATTCCCGAGATAAGCCCAATCGCGGAAGATACTCCTAAGCCCAACACAATATTTTTTATTGTTAATGAAACCTCCAGTGCTCCCATGGGAATAAATGTAATCATATACACCAGCAATAATCCCCCGAGCCCGCCTATCAGACTAAGAAAAATTGCTTCGAACAAAAACTGGAAAAGGATAAAGTAGTTCTTTGCTCCAATTGATTTTTGCAACCCGATAATACTCGTGCGTTCTTTCACGGAAACAAACATGATATTGGCAATCCCAAACCCTCCCACTAAAATTGAAAAACCACCAATGATCCAGCCGGCCGTACTCACCACATCAAATACGCCACTAATCGCATTCATAATGGCCTCGGGCCTGTTCATTGCAAAATTATCTTTATCCGTGGGCCTTACGCCTCTCCTTCCGCGTAAATAACCCCGCGTTTCGTTTTCCAATTCTACAAGACCAATATCATACGCCTGCCCTTTGATCCCAATCGTGGAACCTACTTCATTCCACCGGCCTGTACCTGTTTGGAAAATCTTACGGAAGGCTTGATACGGGATAATCGCGTTATAATCGTTGGAGGTCTTGCCCATAAAGCTTTGACCTTCACGCTTTATTACGCCCACGACTGTATATTTTAAGTTTTTAATTTTTACATTCTTTCCCAGCGCATTTTCATCATTTGGAAATAAGGCTTGGGCCACTTCATAACCCAACACCACCACACTTCGACCCGCTTCAATTTCAGCAGGGGTAAGATACCTGCCAAACTCCACGTTCATTTCAATAAGTTTGTCAAAACCATCGGAGGCGCCAATCAAACCCACTTCACCAATCGCATTGCTCTCCCTTTTCAATACCATATTCCCGCGGTCAGCGAAAATAGATACGTTGCTGGCATGCTTCAAATTAGCTTTTAAGAATTTGTACTCATTATAAGATGGATTGGGCCTGCGGAAGTAATCCCACCATTTAAATTCTTCCCCATTTTCAGGAATCCATGGCCATTTTTCAACATAAATAACCGAGGATCCTAAAAAAGAAAGGCTGTTCTTGATGTTGGATTCCAGTGAGTCAACCAGGGTAAGTACCGCAATAATGGCAAAAATGCCTACGGTTACCCCCAAAAGGGACAGGATGGTTCTTAAAACATTTGACTTTAATGCGCTCCAGGCGAATCGGAAGCTCTCATAAATTTGTAGCAGTACATGCATGATCTTTCTATACGGATTGTCAGCGATAGGGTTTGTCGCCAGTTTCCAGTCAAAATTACCCAATGCTAAGACTTCTCTGGTAATTTTTTGTTACAGTTTGCAAAAACATAGCATTACCTTCGAAATTGACAAATATTGCCTTACTTTTGCATCCTCATTTTTATAACTAAATAGGCATAGACTGCTTGTATGAGATCGTCACTGAGAAATTTCACCCTTCACTGTGAAAATACCAGATTGGCGATTCTGTCTGTCCATTAAAAAGCAATTATTACTACATGAAATTATCAGCATTCAAACTTGAACTCCCAAACAATCTAATTTCACTGCGTCCAGCCGAAAATCGTGACGAATCACGGTTAATGGTTGTCCACAAAGATACAGGCGAAATCGAACACAAAGTATTTAAAGATGTTGTTGATTATTTCAATGAAGGGGATGTGATGGTTGGAAATGATACGATGGTATTTCCTGCCCGCTTATATGGACGTAAAGAAAAGACAGGCGCTAAAATAGAGGTTTTCCTGCTTCGCCTTTTGAATGCAGAAATGCATTTGTGGGATGTATTGGTCGATCCTGCCCGTAAAATCCGGGTTGGCAACAAACTTTATTTCGGTAACGGAGATCTTGTGGCCGAAGTAATCGATAATACCACTTCACGTGGAAGGACCATCCGCTTTCTTTTTGACGGCAACACGGAAGATTTTGATAAAGTAGTGGAAACCTTAGGCGAAACCCCGCTTCCAAAATACATCAAGCGCAAAGTTGATGCAGACGATAAAGAAAGATTTCAAACAATTTACGCCAAAAATAAAGGAGCAGTATCCGCGCCCACTGCCGGTATGCACTTTACAAAGCAATTGATAAAACGTCTTCAACTAAAAGGGGTTGACATGGCATTTATCACGTTGCACATTGGTTTGGGAACCTTCCGTCCTGTGGATGTTGAGGATTTGACGAAGCATAAAATGGATTCTGAAAACTTCAACGTACCCGCTGAGACAGTGGATATTGTGAACAAAGCTATTGCCAATAAAAGCAAGGTGTGCGCCATTGGAACAACTTCCATGCGTGCATTGGAGTCGGCAGTTTCGGCAGGCAACCTATTGAAGCCAAAAGAAGGCTGGACTGACAAATTTATTTTCCCGCAATACGAATTTAAAATTTGTAATGCCATGATCACCAACTTTCATGCACCTGAATCAACCTTGTTGATGATGGCCGCAGCATTTGGTGGTTATGATTTGATCATGGAAGCATACAAAGTTGCCAAAAAGGAAAAATATAAATTCCTAACGTATGGCGATGCAATGCTGATTATCTAACCAACTTCTTTAATTAAATAAAGGAATAGGGAAATTGCCAGCGGATATACCAAAAAGTATTGAACCGTTGGAAGAAATATGCCTATAAATATTCCAAGAGGAGCTAATAATAGAAATATCCCTACGAAAAGGATAAGGATTTTTTTATTGGTTGCCAATGGTGATTTTATTACTTGTAGCATTCGATAGACCAAAAAGCCTACGACCGCCACATTGAAAAACAACAATAACATTCTTAGAATTACCATGTTTGTTTACTTTTAAGATTATGCAAGTAAATGAATTTGCGCTAATAGTTGCAGGGGGGAAAGGAACACGTATAAAAAGTGATCTTCCGAAACAGTTTCTTGAACTGAATGGATTGCCGGTGCTGATGCACACGATTCAGGCATTCCTCCGGTATTCACCTACCATCAAAATCATATTGGTATTGCCAGCAGATGATTTTCCAATCTGGCAGCAGCTTGCGCAAAAATATTCTTTCCATACTCCGATAACGGTTTGTCCGGGTGGTGAAACGCGGTTTCAATCCGTAAAGAATGGACTGGCTCAAATTGCTGAAGATGGACTAGTCGCCATTCATGATGGTGTGCGCCCACTGGTTAGTGAAGATATCATCGCAGCTTCCTTTCGTCTGGCGAGTGTACACAAAGCAGCAGTTGCTTCTGTTCGTTTGAAAGAGTCCATTCGAGTTGTCGATCAGGACAATACGAAAGCCGTTGATCGTTCCCGCTACAGATTGATCCAAACACCGCAAACTTTTCAAGTGGTATCCATCAAAAAAGCATACGAAGGAAAAGAAGATGAAAGCTTGACCGATGATGCTTCCGTTGCAGAAAAAGCCGGACTTACCATTTCGCTTTTTGAAGGTAGTTACGAAAATATTAAAATCACCACACCCGAAGATTTATTGTTGGCGGAAGCATTGCTTTCAAAAAGAAATTAAAACTCTCCTAATTCTCCATTCCTGATTTTATAACTTTAGCGATGGTTTCTCTATAACTATCACCCATAATATGGATCTAACGCTGATTCATTATGTTAATATTTCTAACCGAACAAATTTTGCGTATGAAACAGTCTCTCCTACTTTCAACATCTATTTTGATTCTTGCCTTCCTTTCTGTCTCAAACATTTCATTCTCCCAACCCAGAAAGAAAACAAACATGGATGAAGGCTGGAAATTCCATTTTGGCCATGCTGGAGATCCTGTAAAAGATTTTAATTATAGCCTTGCTACCATCTATTCAAAATCGGGTGGCACTGCGGGCACAGCCATTGATCCAAAATTCAACGACAGTACCTGGCGCGAATTAAATCTACCACACGATTGGGCCGTTGAACTTCCCTTTGTAGAAATCGATGATTTTAATGTGATGGCGCACGGATATAAACAAGTTGGCGGCCATTTTCCGGAGACGAGTATTGGTTGGTACCGGAAAAATTTCACCGTTTCAAAAGCAGATTCCGGTGCACGTTTTCAACTTCAGTTTGATGGAATCTTTCGTGATGCAAAAATCTGGCTGAATGGATTTTATCTAGGCAACAATCAAAGCGGCTACATCGGTGTAGCCTATGATGTTACGGATTATGTTCGCTTCGATTCGAATAATGTATTGGTCGTGCGGGTGGATGCAACCCAATATGAAGGTTGGTTTTATGAAGGTGCCGGAATTTATCGTCATGTTTGGTTAAATCAATACAACAACCTCCACATTCAAGATGGAGGTGTTTTTGTTTACACCGATGTCAATGATAAAAGTACCACCGTAAACATTGAGACAACGGTGCTCAATCAAAACTTAACCAAAGCTTCTGCAACAATAAGCAGTTACATCACCGATCAAAATGGAAAAAAGATTGGAACATCAAAAGAAGAACCACTTACGTTGGACGTGAACAAAAGCGGAACCGTAAAACAAAAAATAAATATTGCGAATCCACGACTGTGGTCAGTTGAAGATCCTTACTTATACAAAGTAGTGGTGGAAATTAAATCCGGAAATAAAATAATCGACACGTATAAAGATCGGTTTGGCGTTCGCACATTTCGCTTTGATGCCGAAAAAGGTTTCTTCTTAAATGGGAAACACATGAAACTGCAAGGCACCAATAACCATCAGGATCATGCCGGAGTTGGAAGTGCGCTTCCTGATTACCTCCAGTATTACCGCATCAACTTACTAAAAGAGATGGGTGTGAATGCCTATCGCGCAAGCCATAATCCACCAACACCAGAGTTATTAGAGGCTTGCGACAGCCTGGGAATGTTGGTAATGGATGAAACACGCTTGCTTAATAGTAGTCCGGAGTACATGGATCAATTTGAACGCATGATCCTTCGCGATCGTAACCATCCTTCTATTTTTATGTGGTCGATTGGAAATGAAGAGGGTTGGATTCAAACCACTAGTAACGGAAAACGGATTGCGCTTTCACTGCTTGCAAAACAAAAAGAACTAGACCCAACGCGCACCTCAACCTATGCTGCTGATTTGCCAAACGTGTTCAACGGCATCAATGAAGTAATCCCTATTCGCTCGTTTAACTATCGGCAATTTGCAGTAGCCGATTATCACAAAGACCATCCAACACAACCGATTATCGGAACGGAAATGGGTAGCACGGTAACAACCCGGGGAATATATGAACTCGATAGCATTCGTGGCTATCTGCCAGATCAGGATATTACGGCACCCTGGTGGGCCAGCAAGGCTGAAGAATGGTGGAAGTTGGCCGCTGAAAATCCATACTGGATGGGTGGTTTTATCTGGACCGGTTTTGATTATCGCGGTGAACCAACACCTTTCAAATGGCCGAACATTAATTCGCACTTCGGCATTATGGACATGTGTGGCTTTCCAAAAAACCTATATTACTATTATCAATCGTGGTGGACGGGTAAAGATGTCTTACACATTTCACCTCATTGGAATTGGAAAGGAAAAGAAGGCCAACCGATTGACGTTTGGGTAAATACAAATGCCGATAATGTTGAATTATTTTTAAATGGGAAAAGCTTGGGCAAAAAAGATATGCCAAGAAATGGTCATCTGAAATGGACGGTGCCGTATGAACCTGGAAAACTTCAGGCGATCGCGTATAAGCAAGGAAGAAAATTAGAAACGTTTGTTGAAACCACCGCAGAACCCGTTGAAATAATACTTACTCCATATCGCACCACCATTGAAGCCAACGGTACCGATGTTTGTGTGATTAATGTAACCGTGCTCGACAAACAAGGGCGCGAAGTACCGGATGCAAATAATCTGATAAAATTTAAATACTCTGGTGATGGAAAAATTATCGGTGTTGGGAATGGTGACCCCAGCAGTCATGAACCCGACAAGTATTTAATTGATAGTTTGTGGCAACGTAAACTTTTTAACGGAAAATGCCAGGTGATTTTACAATCCGGAAAGACTGTCGATAAAATCCATTTCGAAGCTACGGCAGAAGGATTGTATGCAGGGAG
Organism: Cyclobacteriaceae bacterium; assembly: GCA_041746855.1. Lineage (GTDB taxonomy): Bacteria > Bacteroidota > Bacteroidia > Cytophagales > Cyclobacteriaceae > JBGTGG01. Next base: position 9,459 of record JBGTGG010000224.1, read on the forward strand.
TACAGATATTCATACCATACACACTGGCAATTTAACAAAAGTGGAAGCGAAGATTAATCGCACCAAAAAACCAGTCATTGATAAAATGATCGGTGCCGATATTTCTTTCTTGCCACAACTGGAAGATCGTGGAATTAAATTTTCTGACAAAGGAGTTGAGAAAGATGCAATACAAATCTTAAAAGATCATGGCTTCAATTATGTACGGTTGCGGATTTTTCACAGTCCTGAATTGGATAGTGGCTACTCACCCGGAAAAGGATTTTGTGATTTAGAACATACATTACAAATGGCCAAGCGGGTAAAAGCTGCAGGAATGAAATTATTATTGGATTTTCACTACAGCGACTATTGGGCGGATCCGGGAAAACAATACAAACCAGCAGCATGGAAAGGTTTGAACTTTACACAATTGAAAGACTCGGTTGAAGTCTATTCACGAAAAGTAATTAAGGCATTAAAAGATCAAGGCACTACCCCTGACATGGTACAGATTGGAAATGAAATCAATCACGGAATGATTTGGCCGGAAGGCCACATCGGCAATCTGAATAATCTTGCCCAACTAATTCAAGCAGGTATTGATGGTGTGCTTTCTTTAGATCCATCCATTGCGATTATGATTCACATTGCACTCGGTGGTCAACATGATGAAACGGTTTTCTTTTACGACAATATGTTGGCCCGTGGTTTAAAGTTTGATGTGATTGGGATGTCTTATTATCCAAAGTGGCATGGCACATTGAATGACTTACGCGATAATTTGATTCGGATGAGTTCGCGGTATGAGCAACCGATTATCGTTGTTGAATATTCGGCCAAGAAGCGAGAGGTACATGAGATTGTTTTTAACCTTCCCAACGATAAAGGAAAAGGAACCGCTATCTGGGAACCGCTCAACACGTGGGAATCAATTTTTAACAAGGATGGGAAATCGAATGATTTGATTCTTATCTATGACGAAATGAACAAAAAATTTATAGAAAAAAGATAGAATCAAATTACATTATCTATATTCAAGGTTCTACGCTAAACCATTGCTATGACTTTCGAACTTTTCCTTCGCTATATCCACTTCATCAGCATCTTTGCAATTGTGGGCACACTGGTTTCTGAGCACTTGTTGTTAAAGCCAATGGTACGAAGAGCAGACATCTTGCGCTTGAGCCGCATCGATGCAGTATATGGTATGGCAGCGTTAACCCTCTTGACGGCAGGACTTACCTTGTGGCTTGGTGGAATTGGAAAGCCCGCCTCATTCTATTCACAAAACTGGATCTTTCATATCAAACTCACCTGTTTTGCGGCCATTGGCATTCTCTCCATTTATCCCACTGTATTTTTTATCAAGAATAGAAAAGGTAATCCCGTTGACGAAGTCACGATACCCAAAGCAATTTTCTTGTGCATCCGGATTGAAATCCTGTTGTTGTTTGTCATCCCTATATTGGCCGGGTTAATGTCAAGGGGAGTTGGGTATTTTGGTGGATAGACTTTACATCTTACTTAACCATCAACTTTTCTAAAGCCGGGCAACGCTAACTTATACCGCACGGCCAACAACCGGATAATAATAATCACAGCAATGGAAATCAACAAAGCTGGGTTGCGGGGGACCTCCGTTAACCTATCAAGAACCAAATACACAACCGCCCCTACCAAACAAGCCGTGGCATAAATTTCCCGCTTGAAAATGACGGGCAACTCATTGGTAAGTGTGTCGCGGATCACTCCACCCATCACGGCAGTAAACATTCCCATGATCGCGGCAATCTCAGGTCGGACACCCAGACTTAAAGCTTTCTCCACGCCTAGTATGGTAAAGAATGAAATCCCCAGCGTATCAAATAAAAATAATGTGCGCGAAAAGGTGATCAGGTATTTATTGAACAACACCACCAACAATAGCCCGATAAGGATTGCATAGAGGAAATTAATATCGCCAATCCACACCAGCGGATAACTTCCCAACAAAACATCGCGCAGGGTACCACCACCAATGGCAGTTACAAATCCGGTGAAGCCAATTCCAAACCAATCGTGCTCTTTGTTTTGTATTGCCAGGGCACCGGAGATCGCAAAAAATCCTGTCCCCATCAACTCGAGAAGATACTGAAAATCCATGGTTACGAAGGTACTTCAATTCCCGTTCATGGATGAAAACGGAATTGCTATTAAATATGTATTTTTTTTTGAAAACACTTTGCCTGTCTTCGTGTTTAACGGATAGCCCATTCAAGTAAACTACAAGTATGAACGTTGATCATTCAGCAAAAGGCCATTCTACGAGCGCAAACGCAATGGTGGAAGGCATTCTAGTGACGTATTTTGGCTTTGGACTTATCCTCGCATTTTTTTACAGCACCTGGCTGGTCGGCATTGGGGTTGGCGCACTGATATTGGGCCTTTATTATACCGGGAAAATAATTTTTGTAAAAAGTAATGTCCATCCCTACATTGCCAGTGTTGGGTTGGCTCTTTTTATGGCGCAATTCATCTATCAAATGCACGGCCTTTTTGAAATGCATTTCACAGCTTTTATTGGTGCCATTGCGCTGATTATTTACCAAAACTGGCGGGTCTTTATTCCTTTCACATTAGCAGTGGCCGTACACCATGCGAGCTTTGCATACATTCAATATTATGGCTTCGTAAATAATGTTCCCCAATATAAGAATGTCTATTTCTCGCAATTGGACTACATGACCTTCCAAACATTTCTCTTTCATGTTGTCCTCTTTGTATTTGCGGTATTGCTTGCCGGTTGGTATGCCAATTACATGGGAAAATTGAACAAGAAAAACGAATCCGATATTAAAAGCCTTGAATCTTTTAAAGGATCTACAAACAGAAACATTGCTTTCGCAAATGCGATTTCCAAAGGTGAATATGGATTCTCGCATACGTTGCAAGAGGATGATGAACTTGGGAATGCGCTGGAAAATATGCGCAACAATCTTTTAGAAAGTCAGATGCGTGAAAAGCAAGATCGCTTTTTAAACCTAGGACTTGCAGAGATTAGCGATATCATCCGAAAAAACGAAGGCAACCTCCATGCCATGTGCGATCAATTGATCTCCTATCTTGTTGTTTACTTAAAGGCCAATCAGGGAGCATTGTTTGTTGTTCAGGAAGATGCAAATGAAAAATTCCTCGAACTAAAATCGTGCTATGCATATGACCGGAAAAAATTCCTTCATAAAAAAATAGAAATTGGCCAGGGCATGGTAGGCCAATGCTATCTTGAAAAACAAACAAACTACATGCGTGTGATTCCCAAAGACTATGTACGGATAACCTCCGGCCTTGGCGAAGCAACACCCAAAACCCTTGTGCTGGTACCCATGATTAGTAATGAAGTAGTAGAAGGGGTGATGGAATTTGCATCCTTTCAGGAGATTGAACCTTATCAAATTAGTTTCCTGGAGAAAGTCGGGGAATCCATTGCCGCGAGTATTAATACTGCAAGCGTTAATGAGCGCATTAAACATTTGTATACAGAATCGCAGCAGCAAACTGAGGAGATGCGTGCACAGGAAGAAGAGATGCGTCAAAACATGGAAGAGCTTGCTGCAACTCAGGAAGAGTTGGGACGCAACGCGAATAAAATGCAGGATCAAATTCGGGCGATGGACAATGGTAATCTTGCGATCGCTGAATTTGATACCAAAGGAAATATCCTGGAAGCCAACAATTCTTTCCTCAAGGTAATGAATTATCAACTGCATGAAGTTTCAGGACATCACCATCGGATGTTTGTCGATGATGCGTACGCAGATTCGGACACCTATGCTACTTTTTGGAAAGAGCTGGCATCAGGGAAAGCGCACTCAGGTTTAATCAATAGAAAAGGAAAGCACGGAAAAAAAGTTGTGTTGGCTGCCACCTATGCTCCATTGGCTGACTCCAACGGAAATGTATACCGTGTAATTAAATATGCACTGGATATGACCGATGTTCATATGAATGGAAAGAGCAAGAATGACCAGGTAGTTGAGGAAATCAGTACATCATAATGCGCATATTTCTAGGAGTGATATTGATGAGTGTAATGGTGGGGGCAATCGGATTTATTTTCTGGCACCAGGAAATTCAATACTTAACGCCAACTCCCATACCTACGAATCTGAAGCAAATTAACATCGGGGATCAGATAGAGATTAATGCTTGGATAAAACCTGATGATGACAAACCAACTTTCCTTCACTTCTACAATTTTGATTGTCCTTGTTCACGGTTTAATATCAATGAATTTCAATCTATGTATTTCCGGTACCGCGACAGCGTCAACTTTATCGCTGTCGTACAATCTTCTGATCCTGATCCGAAATTTGCAGAAAAATTCCAACGCTTAATGGGTGTATCGATTCCTACCCATGTTGATACCGATGGTGAACTAGCGAAAACAATCGGTATTTATTCCACACCGCAGGCCGTGATTATTAACAACCAAAATAAAATCTTTTTTAAAGGCAACTATAATGCAACGAGTTATTGCACTTCACGATCAACTAAGTTTGCTGAAATGGCAATGGAGGATATCCTGAATGGAAAGCAAGCTCCTCGTTTTGCTGAATCCTATATTGATCTTCCATATGGATGTTTGATCCCGGCATACGAAATTCCGCAAGTGACGCTCAACAGTGGATTGTGAGCAAAATAATTATGTATTCAAACTCGATTTCTCCGGATGCTTCGCGGTAAACTGGCGATAGAAATTTTGTATTTGAAGTAAGTCGCCTGCGTAATTACCGGTTGGATAAAATAAATCACCAAAGCCCGCTACTTTATTTCCATAATCCAGATAGCCCAATGCAATCGGCACGCCTGCGCCTACGGCAGTATGATAAAACCCCGACTTCCATTCTTTCACATAACTCCGGGTTCCTTCAGCAGGGATCATCAAAATCAATTCACTACGCGCATTGAACATCGCCACCATCATGTCTACCATATTGGCATGCTTCGAGCGGTCAACTGGAATGCCACCAGTTGCACGCATCAATATCCCCAATGGGAATTTGAACAAACTTTTCTTTGCTAAAAACCGGGTGCGAACACCGGATGCATAGAGTGTGGCCAAAGAAATAGGATAATCATAATTACTGGTATGCGGGGCGGCAACCAAAACACATTTCTTAATGGTAGGATCGAGAACACTTCCGATTTTCCAACCAATAAGTTTTAAATATAAACGACAAAGCCATTTCATTCCTCAACGTTAACACAAACAGTCAAATAAATAAAGCGTGGGCAATCAAAAATAATGGGATTTCATCCATTGGAAATTCCTATTATCGGAAAATCCATAAAGTACATGAAGTCCCGCATAATTCTTGTTATATTATACGTGATTAGTTTCATTAAAACAATAACATCATGACTACTGCTGTACTTTATGGTTCTGTTCGGAAAGAACGAAAAGGAATTCGCGCTGCCAAATATATCTGTGATCAATTGCGTGAGAAAAAACATACCGTCCATCTTATCGATCCGTTGGAATATTCTTTACCGTTACTCGACAAAATGTACAAAGAATATGAAAAAGGTTCTGCCCCTGAAACAATGGAAAGGATTGCCAACCTGCTGCGCGAAAGTGATGGTTATATCATCGTAACAGGTGAATACAACCATAGCATTCCTCCCGCATTAAAAAACCTGCTTGATCATTTTCAAAAAGAATATTTTTTTAAACCCAGTGGAATTGTTTCGTACTCTGCAGGATCCTTCGGTGGTGTTCGAGCAGCCATTCAACTTCGGGCCATTTTAGCCGAACTAGGTACACCCAGTATACCCAGCACACTTCCTATTCCTAAAGTACAAGATGCGTTCGATGAAAAAGGAGGATTGTTAAAAACCGAAATTATTCCAAAATCAACAGATAAATTTTTAAAAGAATACGAATGGTATCTAAGCGCTTTTAAAACACAACGTGAAAAAGGAGTGCCTTATTAATTGTGAATTAATATAATGGTAAATTCAATCCAAATACCCAGGCAATCTTCTTAAGAATTGTGTATCAATAGAATTTAACCTCCGATTCACTATTTGTTTTCCCAGATTAGTGATTTTTAATCCATCAGGAGTTTGTTCCAACAGTCCCGCTTTTTGTAAATGGGTAACTGCTTCGCGAATATTTATTTGTAATGTGGTTTGAGTGGTGTTAGGAAATTGTTCATGCAATGCATCTTGGGTAATTTCAAAATAGGCAGCTAACCGATCTTCGATTTTATTCATGATTTGAATTTCATCGTCTTTAAGGCTTTCCAGTAATGGAAGCATGATAGTTTGGAAATCAGGGACGAGCATAGCTACGGTTAATGATCTAAATATATTATTTAATTAAATTTAATAAGCATCCATTCCTCAACTATATCTCTAAAAAAACTTGACCACACAATCCAACTTATTTGAAGTCCTTCTTAATCTAACTATATTCAATTATTCTTAATCCCGCTAGTATGAAAAAAACAATTGCTATTCTCTTACTTTTCGTTTCAGGACATACTTTTTCTCAGATTTTACCCGAAAATGTTGAGAACAGCGCCAAGCAACGTGTAGAATATGGGCTGACACCAAGCATTGCGATTGGAATAATGAATAAGGACGGTGCGCACTATTATGAATTTGGGACCAAAACTATTAACGGCTCCCCGGTTGATGAGCATACCATCTATGAAATAGGATCGATCTCAAAAACTTTTACCGCCATTCTGTTGGCACAACAAGTAGTGGACGGTAAAATGAAACTGGATGATCCGATTAGTAAGTATCTTCCGGCTACAGTAAAAGTTCCTGAATACGAAGGCCACGTAATAACATTAGGCAATCTCTCCGATCATACCTCGGCTTTGGCACGCATGCCCGGCAATTTTGCTCCAGCAAATCCCGCCAATCCCTATGCCGACTATACAGTCCAACAGATGTACGATTTTGTTTCAGGATATACCCTTCCTCGGGATGTGGGAGCGCAGTATGAATACTCTAATCTCGCGCAAGGTTTGTTAGGTCATATCCTTGCACTGCAGGCTGGCACAAGCTATGAAGCGTTAATGATCAAGACCATTGCAAAACCATTGGGAATGAAAGAAACGAAAATCACCCTGGATGATAAAATGAAAAAGAGTCTTGCCATGGGCCATAGCAATGGTCTCCAGGTTGAAAATTGGGACCTTCCAACATTGGCCGGTGCAGGTGCTATTCGCAGTTCTACTTTTGATATGTTAAAATTTCTGGCAGCAAATGCTGGCCTTACCAAAACCTCATTGCGAAAAGCGATGGATCTGTCACACACGGTTCGCCACGACAAAGCTGGCAATCACCGGGTAGGACTTGGCTGGCACATTACGAAAGGAAAAAATGGAGATGTTATTTGGCACAACGGAGGAACTGGAGGGTATCGCGCCTTTTCAGGATTTGTCAAAGAAACAGGAATGTGTGTTGTTGTTTTGACGAATTCGACTGACGGAGCAGATGATTTGGGGTTCCACTTACTCAATCCTGATGCTCCACTGAAAAAAATAATGCCAATGGTGACCCTTGAAATGCAAAAGACTATTGACGAGAAAGGGGTGGAAGCCGGAATAGCTCGGTATCATGAACTAAAAAAGAATAGTCGAGATGATTATGATTTTAGCGAAGCAAGCATCAACCTATTGGGATATCAATATCTAGAGACCAACTTGAAAGCTGCTCTCGCTATTTTTAAATTGAACGTTGAGGAATATCCTGCATCCTTTAATGTTTATGATAGCTATGGTGAGGCATTGTTGAAAGATGGACAAAAGGAGCTCGCCATTGAAAATTACTCCAAATCAGTAAAAATGAATCCTGGTAATCAGGGAGGAATTGATGCCTTAAATAAACTGGGAGTAAGCGTAGAAACTACAGTACAGGTTCCCGAAGCAGTTTTAGATAAGTATGTCGGAAAGTATGAACTCGCTCCTACTTTTTTTATTACGGTAACAAGGGATGGCAACCATCTTTTTGCGCAAGCTACTGGACAATCCAAATTTGAGATTTACGCAAAAAGTGAAACTGAATTTTATTATACAGTTGTGGATGCGCAAATCACTTTCGATGTTGATAAAGAACAATTAACGCTACATCAAGGAGGAAGAAACCTTCCTGGAAAATTGGTAAAATAAAGATTTTTCTAAAAAGTATAATTCCTAAAAATCATTTCTAGCTCTTTATAAAAAAGGCCATGATCCTCTTCTTTTAATTCGTCTGATCCCGTATCACGCAGTTCATCGATCAGCGATTTAAAATGGTTCTCATTGAGTGGCTCTTCCAACTTTTCCATCAATGCTTTTTTGATGAATGCTACTTTTCTGTCGGAAAGCTCCTGAATGCTGAAGCGGGTTGCAAAGTGAGCCCGAAGATGGCGCTCATCCAGAAAGTCCTTGATCAAGTCATTACGTACGTTCAGCAATGTTTCCAGCAGCGAGTCGCCCTGTTGTTCTCTCAATAATGATGGTTCCATAGATGGGTTTTGAATGGCAAGAAACAAAATCCGACTGACAACTTATGCCACCCAAACAAAGTATTTTCAATCACCATAGTAAACCGCTCTCAAAGTGGATTTTTACTACTAGATTAGCAGAAAGCGCGTAGGGTTTGTTTGAGGAATTTATTTCATCCACATTTTAAACAGTAGATTATAGTATCGATTTTTTGAAGAAATGGTAGTGAAAGGATTAAAATTGTCAAACATTTTGAATAAAAAAGCATGAAATCTACCCAGCGTATCGGATTGTTGCTAACCCTGGTGTTTTTGTTGCCGGTGCTCTTTTATTCCGTGTATGAATTGTCATCACTGGATGAAGATGAAAAGATGATCCAGGAAATTTATGATAAGCAACTTGAATCCATCATCTTCTCTGCCAACCAATACGCAGATGACATCATCGGCAACTGGATTTCCAAATTTGAAACCGGGCAGTCACAACACCCTACCGACAGTATGCCCGAAGGCATCAAGAATCTGCTTAACTTAAACTCGGCACTTGCTGGCGTTTTCATTGTAGATACAATCGATAACCAATTCGTACTACACCAGTATTCACTGGAAGACCAAATGCCTCCCGACTTGTGGGCCAAGACCGCGACCAGTTTAAACCAACACCAAACCCTTATCGGGAAATTTGTGTCCTTTAAGCAAAGTGGTTTTCAAAAGGTTGAGCCTCTCATCATCCAGGATAAAGACAATCCAAACTTACATTGCCTCATTTTTATTACACAAGTAGATGAAGGTTATCGTGTGGCTGGTTTGTTTATCGCTGCCAATCTCTTTATTGAAGATGTGGTCGGTCCCAAATTGCAAGCTATTGCCAAAGATCAATTTGTACTTTCGGTATTGTTAAAAGACACCGATCAAGCAGTGTATACAACCATCAAGGAGGCAAACGTGGAACGGCCGGTAGAAGCCGTCACAAAAGAGTTTTGGATTCTTCCTGACTATTCATTGGGGATCAGCGCAAAAGTAAGCACCATTGAAGAAGTAATACGCGAACGCACGAGAACGAATATGTTATTGCTGGCCGGGTTGGATGTCATTTTGATCATTGCCGTAATCCTTGTTTTTCGAAACTTAAGAAAAGAAGTAAACCTGGCTCAAAACAAATCTGATTTTGTCTCCAACGTTTCACATGAGATTCGAACCCCACTTGCATTGATCAGCATGTTTGCTGAAACATTGGAAATGGACCGTGTGCCCACGGAAGAAAAAAAGAAAGAATACTATTCGATTATCAGCAGCGAAGCACAACGGTTGACCGGCATCGTAAACAAAATTTTAACGTTTAGTCAAACAGAGGCAAAAAAGAAAACACTCCACTTTGAAGAACTTCATGTTGAGACAGAACTAAAATCTATTTTAAACACATACGATTTTCATCTCCGCAACAAAGGATTTGATTACACGTATGCAGGAGATAGCAACCTGAAAATTTTGGCCGACAAGCAAGCTTTTGTAGAAGCAATCATCAACCTGATTGATAATGCGATGAAATACAGCGATGAAAAAAAAAGGATTGAACTCACTACAGGCCATAATGGCACCATGGGATTTATTAAAATCAAGGATGAAGGCGTTGGTATCAGCAAACGCGATCAAAAACATATTTTTGATAAATTCTATCGTGTATCCAGCGGAAACTTAGCCAAAAGCAGAGGCACAGGATTGGGACTATCGTTGGTAAGTCAACTCATGGAATCACAAAAAGGAACCATCACAGTAGAAAGTGAACCCGGAAAGGGTTCTCAATTCACACTTTATTTTCCACTTGCATAATATGATATGATAAACATACTCATTGTCGAAGACGAACCCGCCATGCAACTGGGATTGAAAGACAACCTGGCGTTGGAAGGTTATCATGTGGAGATTGTTGATGATGGTGAAAAAGGGCTTCAACAAATTAAGACCGGCAAGTTCCATCTGGTTTTACTGGATGTGATGCTGCCCAAATTATCAGGCTTTGATGTTTGCAAAGCTGCACGAGCGGCTGATATCTCCACGCCTATTATTTTGCTTACCGCCAGAGGAGAGGAAATCGATAAAGTGCTGGGCCTCGAGTTTGGCGCGGATGATTACATCACCAAACCTTTTAGTGTCCGCGAGTTATTGGCGAGAGTAAAAGCCATGCTCCGCAGAAATCAATCGAACGGATATTCCCAGGAAAATCAATTCATTACACTCGGTCGGTTGCAAATAGATTTCAATGCTTTTGTGGCGAAAGAAAATGAAAAGGAAGTAAAACTATCCCACAAGGAGTTTGAAATTTTAAACTACCTGGTGGCCAACAAAAATAAATTGATTACCCGCCACGACTTACTGCAAAAGGTATGGGGCTACGATGAAGACATCACCACGCGTACCGTGGATAATTTTATTGCGCGCATTCGGCAAAAAATCGAAGAGAATCCAAATCAACCAAAAGTTATCCTGACAGTCCACGGGTCAGGATACAAACTCGTTAGCTAAGATAATTTCCTACGTTGCCCTTAATGAAAGGGTATTTACAATCTTGTTACAACTTGTTACAAACCTTTACCATCCGATGACATCTGCCATCGCAACCTTCCGTTTCTTCACATATCCTTTAACAAAAAGAAATCGATATGAAACAGAAATCAACCCTCGCCCTTATTGCCATCGCCACCTTTCTAAGTGTAGCCTTGAACGCGCAACCCGTATCCAACACACAACTTCCAACCGCTGAGTTTGTAAAGATTTTACCCACCACCCAACGCGGGGTAATCAAAGTCATGCATGCCCAGGAGTCTGAAATCCCCGTTTCCATTAAATTTTTTACCCGTGAAGGGGAAGTTGGACACGATCACGTTGCGAAAAACAAATACGAAAAAGGATTTACAAAAAAATATGATGTAAGTACAATCGATGGCAAAGAGTTTTGGATTGAAGTGAATTCATCCGCTAGCTCCGTGACGTACCGTGTTGTACCTAATAAAGACAAAAAGACATTTGATGCCTACCTGGAAAAAATTTCCTACTATCATACTGTAGCATCAAATAACTAGTTTGGTTTACTAGTGTTCTAGAAAAGGTGGGTGACCGGTCACTCACCTTTCTTTTACATTTCGTATTTTAGAAAAAAATAAGCAGCATTTGAAAAAGGTCTCGGTTTCCTTACTATTACTTGCTTTGTTGATACAGCCTGCATTTGCACAAACCATCAACTTAAAAGGTCGCTGGAAATTCCATGTGGGTGATGATGCTGCGTGGGCATCGCAAAAATTTAATGACAGCGGATGGGGAACCATACGCGTTCCTGCTATATGGGAAGATGAGGGTTTCAACGGCTACGATGGGTTTGCCTGGTACCGCACCCGGTTTGATGGACGGAAACTAAATAAAAACGAAGTTTATTATTTAAACCTCGGTTTCATTGACGATGCAGACGAAGTGTATTTAAATGGCAACCTTATCGGTTTCTCAGGAAACCTTCCTCCTAAATTCAAAACCGCTTACAACAGTGAACGAAAATATGTATTGCCCAATATGATGATCGACTTCAGTGGTGAAAATGTTTTGGCCATCCGTGTATTCGATGCCATCCATGCAGGAGGAATAGTTGATGGTGACATTGGCATATTTGGGGTATCAGAGGGCGCACGATTATTAATAGACCTGCAAGGTATCTGGTCTTTTGCGCCCGTGAAGTGGGGAGAAAATATTGCCGATGTGCGGGATTGGAAAAAATTAATGGTACCCGGAGCCTGGGATAATCAAGGGTACAAATACTATGATGGCTTTGCCTGGTATAAACGGACTTTTTTCGTACCCAAAGACATCACCGATGCACCGCTCGTATTGTTATTGGGCAAAATCGATGACTTCGATAAAGTTTATTTAAATGGAAAACTCATTGGCATTACAAACGACCACAAAGGCTATGGCAATAGTCGCTCGTATGAAAAAAATAGAGTGTATCCCATCCCTTCCGGATTACTAAAGCCGGGAGAAAACAATACCATTGAAATCCTGGTCGAAGACATCGGGAATTTTGGTGGTATCTATGAAGGCATCATCGGGATCACAACAAAATCCAATTACGATCGCTACTTTGATAAATAATTAGTCGGCTAAAGTGTAGTAGGATTCCCAACCTTTTCGCGGTGGCGCACCCACCAATAGTTCATTTGCGATAGCGTTGTTTTTGATTCTCTTTTTCTTTCGATCAAACTTAATCTTGGTATTCAGTCGCTGCGCAATGGTTCCCAATACAAAAACCTGGCTGAGCGGTGCAGAAATTTCAAAAGGTGAACGCGTTTTCTCCACCCCTTTACAGGCCTTCACGAAATTCGCAAAATGATTGGAAGGGCTTTCAGGAACAAAAGGAAGTTTAGACTGCATGTCTTGCGCCTTGTCTTTGGGAATAATCGACAAGGTACTTCCGTGTGATCCGCCTTTAAAAGTCAGCTCCTTACTATAGATAATTTTTCCCGGGTTAAGGGTAGTTCGTTGAATTTGGCCGGTGCTGGCCGCAGGAATATTTGGGTCTAGCTCAGACTCGCCATATCCCTCTGGTATTGGCGGCTTATTCTCAATTCCGTCATACCAACTTATCGTAAGGGGTGGCATTTTTCCTCTTTTTGGAAATTTAAAATCAAGGGTGGTTGCTTGTGGAAAAAATAATGGATTGTGTCCTTCAATTTTTACAGGATCCACTTCGTACGGTAATCCCAGGTCCAAAAATTCATGTGCCGTATCGATGATGTGAGCACCCCAATCACCAAGCGCACCCATACCGAAATCATACCAGCATCGCCATTGGCCATTAATAAAGTCTTTGTTATAGTCATGGTAGGCAGCGGCCATCAACCATGTATTCCAATCGAGCGAGTTGGGAATGGGCTCTGCCGCTGGAAAGTTTTTCATACCTGTATCCCATCCATGCCAACGCCTGCGACCATTCATGTGCGCGGTGATAGCCGTAACATCTTTAATGATGCCGGCATCTACCCATGCTTTAAATTGAAAATAGTTTCCTTCTGAATGTCCCTGGTTCCCCATCTGCGTAACCACCTTAAATTTTTTGGCAGCCTTCATCAATAACTCTGATTCCTGAAAAGTACGCGTTAGCGGTTTTTCTACATATACATGTTTGCCCATCGACATGGCCAACATGGTAATCGGGAAATGGGAAAAATCAGGAGTGCCTACACAAACTGCATCAAAATCTTTATGCGCTTTGTCAAACATCACTCGGAAATCCTGAAACTGAGGTAATGTGGGGTGTGCTTGCAGCACAGGAAGTGTATGGGCTGCCCCCATGTCTGTATCGCAGAAGGCAACGGGGTTGACCAATCCGGTATTCATAAAATCACCAAAAATTTGCCCCCCACGATTTCCAATCCCACAAAAGGCCATGTTGATTTTATCGCTGGGCAATACAGTAGCGGCCTTAATTATGGTGCCTTCTTTATTCACTACAGCAGGTTTCGAAAAAATAACGTGGCTCGGAAGGATTGAAATCGCACCGAATGAAAGGGCTCCTTTCTTTAGAAAATCACGCCTTGTATTTTTTTTGTTCTTCATGTTTGATGGTGTCGATTAAGTTGGTCGGTGTTAAAAAAATTTGGTTAGTTCAATTCAAGGATTTTAATATTCCGAAATGAAACTGTATTTCCATGATCTTGAAGGAGAATGTGGCCTTCCGGTAATTCACCAAAATTTTTCCACACCTTATACTTACTCTCCGCTACTAATTTTCTGTATTCCGGGGTGCCGCGATCGTATTCAAGAATTTTAATTCCGTTCAACCAATGTTCAACATGGTTGTCTTTTGATTTAATGTAGGCCACATTCCATTCACCTATCGGATTCACCACTTTATTTTCAGCTTTGATCAAATCGTAGAGTGAACCCAGCGTACGACTCCCTTCATGATTACCAAGTTTCGCATCAGGATGTCTTTCATCATCCAAAATTTGATATTCCAATCCGATGGATGATCCGTCTCCTTTATTGATTTCCGGATCGACATAATACTTGATGCCCGAGTTAGCACCTTCTGTAATTTTAAAATCAACTTTCAATTCAAAGTTTTTAAATTTCTCACGGGTAATGATATCCCCTGCGCCTGCTGCTTCTCCTCCACCCGATTCATAAATTGTCAGTATGCCATTTTCAACTTTCCATCCGGAGGTTGGGAAACGCTCAAGCTTTGCACCTCGCCAACCTTCCACCGATTCTCCATCAAACAATAGTTTCCAGCCATTGTCCTTTTCAGCAACCGTCAATGTATTCAGGGTATTCACAACGGGTAATGAAGAAGCTGTTGCATACTTGCGCGGATTGTCGGTGATGATCCGAATATCCTTCCAGCGAACGGTAGCACCTTCCAGTTCCTCTTTATCACCAATATCGTGAACTTGCAAACCGAAAAAACCTGCGCGCGTCATGTCGTCAACGAGGTGTGCAGCAGGAACACCGTTTACAAATGTTTTAATGGTATCACCAATTGCTTCAATTCGAAATGCGTTCCATTCTTTGTGCTGATAGGCTTTTTGTGCTTCCGGATTTTCTTTCAGTGTTACCAACCATAACCTGCGCGCTTCATCGTATATACCCGCAGTCCATTGTCGATCGGTGGGGTCAAGTTCCATTTGATAACCATGAACGCGGTTGTTTCTATATTCAGGGAACGAAAGGCTTCGAAACTGTACTCCGGAATTTAGGTCTGCATCCGCTTTAAAACTAAATTCAAGTATGAAATCAGAAAATACACTATCGGTACACAAAAAAGTATTGGGGGTATTACGTGTTGCTTTCCCAACCAACATACCATCCTCAACATAATATTCTGCTTCCCCGTTTTTAACGTTCCAGCCGTTGAGGGTCTTCCCATCAAACAAATCAACCCAGGGAGTAGTGTCCTTTTCTGCACTACAAGCGCTGAAAATAATTATTATTAAAACGAAGTAGGGCGAATTTTTTACACTCGAATTCATTCTTTCAGATTTTTGGATTTTAATATACCAATTTAATCAAGCTTCTGCCAACTATTCTTTTTGGAAGGCTATTTTTGGATTGGAAATAAAAGAATCGACAGCTAGTTTTGTAAAAATCGCCAAGGCAGGTTATTGAACGTTTGAATCATGGAAAAGCATACTGAACTTTCCGATAAAGAATTCGAAAGACAATTTATTGCTTGCGAATTTGACCCACGGGATTTTTCGCATGAAGCCCATCTCCGGCTTGCCTGGATCAACATCACGCGCTATGGACTTGAGCAAGCAGAACGCAATGTGCAAGATCAATTAAAAAATTTTGTGGAGTTTGTGGGCGCAAAAGATAAATACAACAAGACCCTGACGATTGCCGCCATCAAAGCAGTGGATCACTTTATGCGAAAATCCAAATCTGCTGAATTCAGTGACTTCATGAATGAATTTCCGAGACTAAAATATAACTTCAAGGAATTCATGGCGACCCATTACGGTTTCGATGTTTTCAATTCAACTGCCGCCAAAAAGGAATTCATTGCACCGGACCTGGTCCCTTTCGATTGAGTGCATTTGGGCAAGTAATGCTTTTAGATTATTGCCAAAAGCATATTACTCACCTTTTTAATCTTGCGGAACGGGTTTCCTCTTTGTCAAAAGTGGTTTGATCCTTACCCCTCCTTTTTGCCACGCAATCATCTTCCTGACCAAACGATTTTCATCCTTAGACAATTTTGTCTCTTCCTTTTTCTGGGATTGGAGATATTCATCTACGCTCGCGAAAAACTGAAGACGGTATTTAAAAATGATTTTGCTTCCAATGGCGAGTTTGAAGTCGCGCAATGTCGAATCTTCACGCAGCCAATACATCACCAACGCATGCCCGTCTTCCGGAGCACCCGCCATCCACGTGTCTTTCAACTGGATGCGCACGGCTTCCTTAAAACCTTTCCTACCATCAATATATATCGTTGACCAAGTCATATTCTGTTGTTCTTACTTTTATCAAAATAGAATTCGGGATCAACCGTGTACCACAATCTTAATCCCAACACTTTATTCGTTTCGCCTTTTGTAAGCAATTCATACGAATAAAAAGTAAATACTATTCAGAGAAGGGTTACAACGAACAAGCATAAAAATAGGTTTCACGCATCGGTGAATCATTTACATTAAATGAGCAGATGCATGAAACCTAACTTCAAAGACCATTGAATAAATTTTCAATAGTCGGTAATCAATATGGTTATCCTTCCATTTGTTCCAATTCCCTTCCTTTCGTTTCGTACACAAACTTGACAACGAAGAAAATAGAAATGATCGCACAAACTGTATAGATGCTATACGCAAACGCCAATCCCATAGAAACCAAAAGTATTGGGAAGGTAAGGGTTATCACAAAGTTTGAAACCCATTGTGCAACGCCTGAAACGGCAAGAGCAGAACCCCGAATTTGATTCGGGAACATCTCCCCTAACATTACCCACATGACCGGGCCCCAGGAAAAATTAAAGAAAATAACATAGACGTTCGCTGCAATCAATGCCAGAATACCCATTGAATCACTAAGTTCGAGGGTATTGTTTACACCCAATGAACCTGTTGAGAAGGCGAATACCACCAGGGCCAATGTGACACTCATTCCGATAGAACCGATCACTAGGATAGGCTTCCTGCCAATTTTATCCACCAATAGCAAGGACAAAATAACGGCCGCAATACTTAATCCACCTGAAACTACATTTATCAACAGCGCATCGCTTTCACCAAAACCTACTGCCTGCCACAGAACAGAACCGTAATAAAAGACAACATTGATCCCGACCAATTGTTGAAAGGTCGCCAATCCAATACCAATCCATAAAATAGGACGAATGCGTTGCAGCGATTTATCATACAAATCAGAAAGCCTTGGCTTATGGTCTGCCGCCAGGGAATCGGCAATCTCATTTAGTTTTTGTTGCCCTACACTTCCGTACAGTCTGTTGAGAATTTTCAGTGCTTGCGCTTTGCGATCCTTCACCACCAAAAAGCGTGGACTCTCCGGGATGAAAAACAAGCAAATGAAAAAAGCACCTGCCGGCAGCATCTCTACCCAAAACATCCAGCGCCACGTCTCATAATTCATCCACAAAATATTTTCTGCTGAACCTGAAGCGTTCGCCAGCAAATAATTACTTAAGAAAGAAAAGAACAACCCTGTGATAATTGCGATCTGCTGAACAGTTGCCAACGCACCTCTGTATTTTGCAGGCGCAATCTCACTGATGTAGGCCGGAGCCATCACCGATGCGGCTCCCACAGCTAAGCCTCCGATAATCCGATAGACAATAAATTCGATAGAAGAAGTTGCAATCCCAGATCCCCAGGCAGAGATGATAAAAAAAGCTGCTGCCGCAAAAAGCATTGTCTTGCGACCAAAAATATCTCCAAGGCGCCCGGCAAAAAATGCGCCCACAGCGCAGCCTAAAAGCATGGAAGCTACGTTGAACCCGCTACCAATTTCCTCTGAATTAAAAGCTGTTTTTAAGCCCGTAACAGTTCCATTGATTACACCGCTATCAAAACCAAAGAGAAACCCTCCCAGGGTTGCAACAATGGTGATAAGAATAATATACAGGTCGTTGGTTTTCGGTTGTTCCATGAGTTTGGTTATAAAATTAGGAGGCCAATATAAACCTTATAATCAAATTGACCATAAGATTTTTCGTTTTGTTATTTAAGTAGAAAATCGATTGGTGGGAAGCAAGAAGCGAAAACTTCAAGCAAACAAAAAGGGCTGGGGTAAAATATTCCGGGTTTGTAGAAGGCTGTTGCAGAGTCAACGGATTAGGTTTCGATAAACTCAACCTGACAGGATAGTAGTATACTCAACCTGACAGTATAATCGTTCAAACGGAACAAGACCACCATCCACATAATTTTAAATTGCAATCGTCCTTTTATTTTACAAGGTTTGTTATGTGGTTTCCATCGTACTTTTTAAAGTATATAGCAGTTATCAGTATCAAAACAATTTTATTGAACTATGAAAAATATATTTTTTGTTGCCCTTTTTCTTATTCAGCTTACTGCATCCGCACAGATAAAAAATTGGGAAACAACTTTAAATCAAACACTTCAAGATTTTAAAACCTGTATGTCCTCAGAAAATAAAACGGTATGCCAAACCTATACTGCCAAAGCAATCAAACAAGTCTACAACATCAATGATTTCTTTCAAGCTTCCTCAAAATCAGACATGACGCCCGTTGAAATACAGGAATTTATTACCAGTTCATCCAAGTGGACGAAGTTGGGCCAGGCATTTAAACCAGAGGTGATTTCGAAAGCACAGGAATTGTGCAATGCCGGAAAACCTGTGTTGGTTATACTAAAGGGCGAGGATTCTGCCGATGCACATGTGAGCATCGTGTTGCCCGGGGAATTGCAAACGTCTGGCTCCTGGGGGATGCGGGTGCCCAATGTGTCAGCTTTTTTCACGCACAATCCAAGTAATTCCTTTGTCAATAAAAGTATCTCCTACGCTTATACAAAAGGGATGATCCTGCAACTCGAAATTTACGCCCGGAATTAATTCACAAACAATTGATGTTTTGATTCCTTCACTTAGCTACCAATGGCGAAGGGTATTTGTGGTTACACTACTTTAATATCAACAGCGGAACGTTTGCTTCATACGTCATTTTGCGTGTTAAACTGCTGTTGAATATTTTTTCAATAAAATTTTTATCGCGGGGGATCATCACTACCATATCCGGGGCCTTTTGATCGATGAACGAAATGATTCCTTCATAAATATCTCCGTTGACCACCGGGTAATGTTCATGTTCTACCCTTTCCAGGTATTTGTGGATAATAGAATCCTGCAATGCATTTTCTCCTGCCATTTGTTTTTCCGATTCGTATACACGCAGCACCTGTAGTTTCGCCTTAAACCTTTTCACCAGGTCTTTAAAAAATTCAAACGATTCAAAGGGGGTGCCCAGTGGTTCAAAGTCTGCGGCAAACATTATACTATCCAGCTTTTTAAACTCCACTTCCATCGGAATGGCCAATACCGGTGTAGTGGCATTGGCCAGCACTTGTAGTGTAGTGGAGCCAAAGGTCATGCGTTCAAAAAATGATTTTTCACGACTGGCCATAATAAACAAATCAGGATTTTCACGTTCCTCAACTTTTTTAACCACCTCGGTGATTGAACCGATTTCAAATACTGCGCTCACGTTTATGTTCGCTTTCTTCTTTAAGGTTTCCACTTCCTTTTGAAGCCGCTGCTCTGATTCCGCTTCCCATGCCTCATTATTGATCACCGGTATACTTCCCGTATCCACATACGGAGCCATCTGCTTGAACCCATGCAATAAAAAATAGGTGATCTCACCCTGCCAATGCGCGAACATCTTAATCGCAAAGTCAATGGCACGGTGAGAGGGATCAGTAAAATCAGTGGTCAATACTATCTTCAATGGATTATCCATTCTAAATGGTTTTTATATTTGTTTTGCTACGTCAGGTGCTAGGTGCTGCACTTATAGTGTCTTTTGTCCTTCATGAACACCCTCTCTAAATTCCTCAATCATTTTTTTGTTAAATGCAGGAATGTCATCGGGTTTTCGGCTGGTGACAAGACCCTGGTCTACCACCACTTCTTTATCTACCCATTGCACCCCGGCATTTTCAAGATCTTTTCTAATCGATGGGTAAGAAGTCATTTCCCTTCCGCTTATCGCATCCGTTTCAATCAACAATTGAGGACCATGACAAATGGCAGCAATGGGTTTGCCTTCCTTAAAGAAATCTTTGATAAAGGAAATGGCTTTTTCATTTTTCCGAAGCGTATCCGGATTAAGAACTCCGCCCGGCAATAGTAATCCATTATAATCCTCACTACTTACTTCATCAAGCGTTTTGTCAACCGTATATTCCCCACCCCAATTGGTATGGTCCCAGGCTTTAATTTTTCCGGACTTTTCAGAAATTACTTCCGTGATGGCACCTTCGTTTTTCAGCGCCTCCTGCGGCTTGGTAAATTCTTCTTCTTCAAATCCATCGGTCATTAAAATGGCTATTTTTCTATTTTCCAATTTTCCTTTCATGGTGTT
>JBGTGG010000225.1:0-2638 GCA_041746855.1 Cyclobacteriaceae bacterium
ACCACTGGTTCTTCTATTGATAACGGGATATACCCTTACCTTTCCATCGTCACAAGTCATAATTTTTCCACCAGCATCCTTTCGGGGGCCCCAAATAATACCACGAAGTATTCCCCTGTCCATTTCGAAATCCTGCGCATCTACGCAATAGTAATGCTCGGAATCATTCGTTGGATTTACCCCTGTAAGATCTCTGAGTTCGTCCGGTATGACAGTATTTTCCTGGAAAAAGCGAGCATCTGCATCAGCTGGGTCGACATCTCCATAAGCATCCGTCCAGGTCTCAATAAAATCTGGGGTGGCGGCTGTCGCGTCGGTACCTCTTGTGTTTGGAAATTCTGGTCTCGGAACCTGATCACCGGATATCGGCCAATAAGCCCATCTGCCGTGGTCACTTTCAAGTACACCTCTTTGGTCGAGTGAAAATATCAGTTCAGTATTTGAATGGTTTTCGTCGTTGAAGATGTCGAAGTATTCAGGAGACAAAGTATGAGCACCTGAGATGACACCATTTGTATACTGGATAACCTTATCCATGTCTTCCTTCCTGAAGTTAGGCGTTCCATAGGGATCGCGATAAACTGCAGCATTCAGGTACAGCCGAGCCAAAAGAGCACTCACTGCATCTTTAGTGAGCCTGCCAGGGTTGCTGCTATTACTCATAACTTCAACTACCGACAAAAGCCTGCCTTCAATATAGTCGATTGCTTCTTGTCCCCTTAAAATTTCGGATACCTGATCCGAACGCTCTTTTTTGAAAATAAGGCCCCAATTGTCGAGTGCCAGCATATTTAGGTATGCATTCATGGCTATCATTTCGTACACCGCACCCTGTGCATTTTGATTGCCACTTTCAACTTCTTCCTTTAATCTTTCCTCGGCGATCACCGCCCTGGATAAACATGAAGTAATAATTGTCCACGTATCTGCGACCAAGCCGTTGCTGGGTGTCATAAGATGTTGATGGACAGCTATGAACTTGCCTCCATCAAACCAATCTGTACCGCCACGGTAAGGAAGGATGGCCTCATCCGATGCAACTTCCTGAAGTCCGAAATTTACGGTGTGGAACCATACCTGACGGAGAAGACCATACACTGGCGCTATCGATCCGCTAACAACTTCTGCCTCGCCAGTACCAGTCAGCGACTCATCCAGAATTTCTTCATCTAATGTGGTACACCCGAAAAATGCAAGCAAAAACATTGCTATCGGTAGTGATTTATTGAATGTGATATTTTTCATCTGACTTCTTTTTTCTAATTGATAGTAAGAGGACCGTCTTTTCTAAAATGTTAAATTAAGGCTGATCAAGAATGTTCTTGCTTGAGGATACGTAAAGTAGTCGATCCCAAAAGTTTGAATTTCTGATACAGTTGATCCCGTATTAATCTCGGGGTCAAAACCGGAATAATCTGTTAATACAAATAGGTTTTGACCGGTCACTGCCACACGAATATTTTGGAATATGTTTGACAATCCGATCTTATCTGCCCGCAGGTTGTAACCAAGGGTTGCGTTATTCAATCGCAGGAAAGAGCCACTCTCTAAATAGCGTGTAGATACTGTATTGGAGTTGGAGATCTCTTCATTGGGAAATTGCGTAGCAAAGTCAGTTGTGTTGTTGGATTTAGCCAATTGCGCCTTGGTGAAAAGACTCATGGCTGTATGATTATAGATCTTATTTCCGGCTACACCATTAAAGTTAAAACCCAGGTCAAAAGCTTTGTACTTAAAGTTCAGATGATAAGCATAAAGAAACCTTGGAATCGCGCTGCCGACCACGCTGCGGTCATTGTCAAGCGTTGCACCATCTCCATTAATGTCTCTGAACACGTTAAGTCCGTCCTCGCCAATACCATCAAATTGAAACATATAGAATGCGCCTATTGGCTCGTTATTGATGTAGCCATTAATAGTCGCACCGGTTTGGCCAGCACCCTGCGCTGCGCCGGTAGTCAGCACTGCATAGGGCGAATCTTTTACCTTGTTTTGAATGTAGGTAACATTACCACCGATATTGTATGAGAAGTCACTACCGGCATTGCCATTGTACTCCAAAGACAACTCAATACCATTGTTTTGGATCTTCATGTTCGGGATATTCGTCCAATAGAGAGGAGTAACCTGCACCGGATCGGCAGGAACAACGTATAACACGATATTAGAAGACTCTTTTGCGAAGTAATCCAAACTGCCGCTTAAACGATTATTAAGCATCGCGAAATCAATGCCAACATTGAATTGAGTAGATACCTCCCATTGCAAATCGGGAGTGTTCACACGAGTGAAGACGATTCCGTAAGGGTAGCCCGCAATAGAAGTGGCGCTTGGTTCTAAAGGATAGGTGTTATAACTCAGTGCGCCTGTTATTAAACGACTTTCATTATAGCTGGCTTTTGTGATCTTGGAGGGAATCTCCTGGTTACCGGTTTGACCCCAGCTCCCACGCAACTTCAGGTTATTAAAAGCCGAGTTGCTCAAGAAACCTTCATTGCTAAGATTCCATCCCAGAGCAACAGAAGGGAAATAGCCATATTTGTTGTTCTCTCCAAACTTGGACGACCCATCAGCACGAAGTGTTGCAGTAAAAAGATATTTATCGGCGTAGGAATAATTCACTCTTCCGAAGTATGAC
>JBGTGG010000226.1:0-37456 GCA_041746855.1 Cyclobacteriaceae bacterium
AAAATGTACCCGGCATGATTCCTCGTTGGGGAAATGCTTCATAAACTCTATTAGATTCATAACACTTGTTTTTTTCAAACAAGGTCACCAATAGCTTAGACAGCTTCTGTCAGTTAGGTATCTTTACGGACTATCATGAAAAGGATTCTGCTCAATCCAAATCCAAAAAGGTGGATAAGAAAGCGGCATAAAACAAAACTCCCTGACGCGGTAATCGCTGCTGCACCAATCACTAAAAGAATAACTCTATTTACGGCAGATAAGGGATTTTTGAAAATATCCGGTCTTAATTTGGTTATTGTATAAGTGAAATTCTCCTTCCTCTGTAGATGACTAGATTAAAATATTCTTAATGGTTCGGGATCAAAAAACGAAAACAGATTTGTAAGCACTTCAGATTTTATTAAAATCAAAAAACATTACTATCATAACTTAATAAATATAACAAATCAATATGACCCCACTCTTTACCAGCCCTATTGCCACAGTATATTATGAAGCGGAATTAGACACACTGTTCCTAAATTATTTAAGCAAAGTACCGAATGATGAAACGTTTATACAGATCAACACGGAAGTATTAAACCATTTCAAAAAACTGAATACTCATAAGTTTGCGGTAGATATAAGGAAAATGGGTGTGATTAGCTTAACAGCGCAACAATGGGTGGTAGAAAATCTTTTTCCCGGGATGATTCAACATCTAAACGGAAGAAGATTATATCATGCCCAACTACTCGATCCCCAGGAAATATTTTCCAAAGTTTCGGCTTCTAACATTAAGAATAAATCACAGGCTCTTCCTGAAACTTTTGATATGGAGCAATTCTCTAGTGAGGAAGAATTAAGGGCAAAACTCAAGGAGCTGAAAGGATGAGGGGTAAAAAAAAACGCCTGGCTTTTAAAACCAGGCGTTGTCTTAAAAAAATTATAAAGGCAAGTGTTAAACAGTCCAGGTTCCGGAGTCTATAATTTCACCTTCACTATAAAATGCCCACGAACCACTTCCATTTGCAGCCCAGCTAATATCATACAGTAGTTCACCTTCGATATAGTATTTAACAGAACCTGATTTATCTGGTTTGGAAACTATATTTATCACAAGTGAATTGTCTGGAGTAAGCATATCAAAATAGAAAGTACCATCCGCGGCTTCACTCCATTCGTATCTAAAAAGAAAATCATCGGAAGTATCGAACGACCATTCCATGAAGCCTTCCCTTACTAATTTAGATTCCTCAGCATGTAAAACCCGCACATAGTCATCTGTGGGTGTTAGTTTCCAGAACAGTTCGAAAGTATACTTGCTTGGTGTTTCCGAAATCTGATACGCCACCGATATATCACCGCTCGTCCATGTATATACCAAAACGTCATCTTCAATATCGGAAACCCTTCCACCATTCGTTGTTCTTCCATTGATCCGATCATTGGATTTATCCGCATTTGGAGGTGGGGTTAGGTTTGAAAGATACGAACTCATTCCATTCGCAAGAGCAATGTAACCCACAGCTTCTATTGCCTTAGGATCTGATGAATTCATCATCGCTGTGGGTATTTCCACAGGTGGCTTTGAAGGATCGAAACTTAAACTGGCATTTTCTAGACCCGTTGAAGGATCAACTTCTTCTCCATTATCACATGAGAAAAGAATTAAGCTAACAAAAAGTACTGCTAAAAATTTCAGGGATAGTTTCATATGTTAATAATTTATAGTTGCTAATACAATATGTTATAAAATGCTCTTTTTTCCAATACAAAAAACCTATAATTGTCGTTGAGAATGCAATCGATTTCGAAAAATACATCGTCAGTATCTTAAATCGCTTTTTAAAAACTGTTCGACATTTGCATTGTCGGACTCCAGATGTTCAGGGTTTCAAATCCTTTATATCAAGGTTCGGGATTTCAAATCCCGAACAGGTTTTAAAACCCATCATCGTCATCTTCTTCTTCCTTCGGCTCTTCCTTTTTCTTCTTCTTTTCCTTCGGTGGCTTTTCTTCTTTTGGGGTATCTTCTTTCGGCTCTTTTTCCTTTTTCTTCAGAAAGGAAAAGAACCCTTTCTTTTGGGAAGCGGTGGTGTCTGGCAAAAGGCTTGCATTTTCTTCTTCTTTTTTATCCTTCTTCTTTAAGAAACTAAAAAATCCTTTTTTCTTCTTGGCTGCTTTTGCGTCTTCTTTGTCACCTTGCTGTGCCAATTTCACATCCGGTAATATTAGGAGCTTCCGCATGTACCACATGTAATTGTCTTGCTCCGTATTAAAACCAACATGCACTACCGAATAGCTTGGCGTTTCGGGGACATACTTTCCGGTAGCCTCATCGAATTTTAAACTGTCGGGCATATTGTATTTCAATACACGGGTTTCACGGTCTTTGGTGATTACATACGTGCCCGTATCCGCATCTATTTCGTCTTCGTGTGGAATATCCACAATATAGGTACTGTCAATAATGCTTCGCTCCGCCATGGCGAATTCTTCCGGATTGATCTCACCATTCTCACTTAAAGAATCAGGAACAACAGGCTGCACACGTTTCATTTCCACAGTGGCCATGTTGCGCATCTTTTCACGGTAGGAAGTTGGAACGGCAATCAAATACTTGGTTTTGCTGGCGGTAAGGATCTTGGGAGTTGAATCCTCCATCATATAGCTAAATTTCTTTCGGAGTTGATCCTTATCATATATATAGGCACTCTGATAAGCAGGGCATATCATTCGCTGGGTGCAAGCTCCCAACGCAAAAATGACGCAGATGAATAGTAAACAGGCCCTTCCCATGGGGTAAATCAAACAAAAATAAAGATTTTAGCGCAAGTTATCCTAATAAATGGCCAACAGAAACGCGTGTTAACTCCTTGATAATCAATTTACATTGTTTCTAACGCTGCCTTTTGGGTTTTAGTGAGCTTTTGCACCACTAAATCATACGATTTATCGATCCAGGATTTAAGCAGATTATCCGGAATACTGTCGTCCATCAGCACATTTACCCAGTGCAATTTATTCATATGATAGGCCGGCACCACCGAACTATACCGTTCTTTAAGCTCCATTCCTTCCTCCGGATCCACTTTCAAACTTATCCTTGAAAAGCCTTCCACATTGGTGAGCGCAAACATCTTTCCCATCACTTTGAATACAAGTGTTTCCTCATCAAATGGAAATTCTTCCGTGACCCCTTTTTTTGCAATGCAGTAATTCCGGTATGCTTCAATGTCCAAATCAGAGCAATCTTTTGAATATCAAAAACATAATCGCAGCTAAAAACATGATAATCGAAAACTTATTGATGCCGTGCATCATTTTCAGGTTAATATTAGTGGGACGATTTGGATCTTTCTTGCGAAAAAAATACTCCCCTACTTCTCCAAACGAAAAGAAATTTTTCCATGAAAAAGGTTCGCGTTTTGCCAGTGGTTCTTTATTTGTTTCCATGCTTAATATTGTTCAATGGTTTCAGGATCAATCCACACATCATCTTCTTTGATCAATCCAATCAGTTCATCAACAGCTTGCGCGGAAGGAACATTCCTTTTCACTACTTCTTTTCCGCGATACAAGGTAATTTTTCCAACACCCGATCCTACATAACCATAATCGGCATCAGCCATTTCACCGGGACCATTTACGATGCAGCCCATAATCCCAATTTTTACGCCTTTCAGGTGATCGGTGCGCTTGCGAATCATGGCGGTGGTGATTTGTAAATCAAACAAAGTTCTTCCACACGAAGGACACGAAATATATTCCGTCTTCGACATCCGGCTTCGCGTAGCCTGTAAAATCCCAAAAGCTGTTTTATTGCAAATGTCTGCCCATCGTAATCCTTCCACTTTATCGGAAGTACCCTCCCAACTCAATAGGATACCATCTCCTATCCCATCAATCAACAAACCACCAATGTCTGTTGATGCATGGACACGAAAGGTATCTTCATCATTCGTGTTATATTTTCGCTTGATGATCACCGGCACTTCAATCCCATTCTCCATCAATTGAAAAAACAATCTTCGAAGTTCGGCCATCGCATGTTCATTGTCGGTTTCAACAACTGCAACAATCGTTTTATCTACCGACAATATTTCATTCAGTTCTGAAGAGAATTCATCAATTGAAAACTTAACAAAATTCATTGTTGAATGATGTTCATTCGAAGCGATAAATTCCTTCACTGTAAAAAGTGGCAATTTATTTTGTTGATCGTCAGCTTCTTTCCAAATTTTATAATTACGGATTTCTTTCAATCCGTTGGGCAACATGAAATCAATTGGATTGTTTCCGGTATACACAAAATCAGCACCCTGATCATTCATTTTCCATTTATCCGGTTCGGGCAAATAGAAATGACCAATACAACGCAAGTCTTTGTAGTCGTTGATTTTTATTGTGCTTAAATCAGCAATTACCCTCGGCACATGATGCGCACCACCAATGGTATCCACTTCCTGTGTTTTCCTTCGCGTGAATACAAACGGATCAATCGGTGGTTCATCAATGGGTTTAATTGATTTGTGACCTGCGCGATTGGTATAGCGATCAATTAACAATTTTGCGACCGGTGCTTCTGCTTCTGGTTCTTCCGTTAACGAAACGCGCACCGTATCACCCAACCCATCTTCCAACAACGCACCAATTCCAACAGCAGATTTTATCCTTCCGTCTTCACCATCGCCTGCTTCTGTAACACCCAAATGCAACGGATACGGTTTGAA
The DNA here is from genome assembly GCA_041746855.1 of Cyclobacteriaceae bacterium. Lineage (GTDB taxonomy): Bacteria > Bacteroidota > Bacteroidia > Cytophagales > Cyclobacteriaceae > JBGTGG01. The sequence continues at coordinate 4,719 of JBGTGG010000226.1, forward strand.
TCCTTCTTCATCCATTTTCTGTACCAGCAACCGATACGCTTGCACCATCACCAACGGATTGCTCGCCTTCATCGACAACACAATCTCATGGTAATTCAAATCTTCACAGATACGCAAAAATTCCAAAGCCGATTCCACCATACCCAGTGGTGTATCTCCGTAGCGGCTCATAATGCGATCGGATAACGAACCATGATTGGTCCCAATCCGCATCGCGGTGCCATACTCTTTGCAAATTTTTACAAGGGGAGTAAACTTCTTTCGGATGCGTTCAAGTTCCGCTACGTATGCAGCGCCTGTATATTCAATGGTTTCAAATTTTTTCTTATCGGCATAGTTGCCCGGATTGACCCGAACTTTTTCAACAATACGCGCAGCCAGTTCTGCTGCATTGGGCGTGAAGTGGATATCAGCAATCAACGGAACCGTATATCCGCGTACGCGAAGTTCTTTCTTTATTTCTTCAAGATTTTGCGCTTCCTTTAAACTTGGTGCGGTAATGCGAACATATTCACATCCGGCTTCCACCATGCGGATGGTTTGTTCAACCGAACCGATCGTATCCATCGTATCAACCGTGGTCATGGACTGCACCCGTATGGGATTATTTCCCCCCATTGCCAGCTCGCCAATCTTTACCTCAACCGTTTTTCTACGGCTGTATTCGGTAAGGCTGTTGCAGTATTTTCTGATTGATTTTACGGAAGCTTCCACACGATTATTTTGTTACAAAAGTAACCTGATTTGAGGCAAAAAGTTTGAAACAACCAGGAAATTTGGGTACTAAATATCCCCCAGATGGGGCCGGATAACAATTTCTTCAACCACACTCCGCTTTGACAGGGAATAGGTTGAATAAACAGTTTCAGCAATATCCTCAACGGGCATAAAACGCTCATCCGGTAAATCCGTATTTGCCCAACTTGCCGTTTTGGTGGCGCCCGGCATCACCGCTGTAACGCGAATACCATGGGGCTTTAATTCCTCCCGCAAGCATTTCGAAAATCCCAGCATGGCATGTTTTGCAATAGCATACGAGCCACCATTCGGATACGCCATAAAACTGGCAATGGAGCAAATATTAAAAATATGGCCTGCTTTCTTTTCTTTCATTAAAGGAACTATGCCCCGGGTGGTATAATAGGCACTGTATAAATTTGCATTGATCATTGATTCCAATGCTCCCTCCGGCTCGGTGCAAATTTCACCGGGTGTAAAAAATCCGGCATTGTTCACCAATACATCAACCGTTCGGTTTAATCCCGCTACAAAATTGACAAACTCACCAACGTGCGATTTGTTGGCCATATCAGCCGTAAAAATATAACACTTACTTGTTGGATATCTATTCTCAAAATCATCCTTTAAACTATCCAAATCAGATTGGGTTCGGGAATTGGCTACCACGTCAAAGCCTTCAGTCGCAAACTTTTCCAAAATGGCCCTGCCAATTCCTTTTGTCCCTCCGGTTACTACGATCAGTTTATTCATCCAATAATATTCTTTATTTTGGGGCTATCTTTAGCAAGATACTAATTGCTGAGGAAATGAACTCAGGATAGAAAATGAAGGAAATCGGTAAGTATTTTATTTTTATTGGGTCAATGTTCGTGAACCGGGAATCGTTTATGACCTACTATACCCTGGTGCTAAAAGAATGTATGTCCATCGGCCTCGGGACGCTTTTTCTTGTGGCATTAGTCTCAACGTTTATGGGTGCTGTAACCACCGTACAAACAGCCTTCAATATGGTGAGCCCATTGATCCCTGATTACATTATAGCACAGGTGGTTCGGGAAATGACGGTATTGGAACTTGCCCCGACCATCATCGCCATTATTTTCGCAGGAAAGGTGGGCTCCAGTATGGCAGGCGGACTGGGAACTATGCGCATCACCGAACAAATTGATGCCCTGGAGGTAATGGGAATAAACTCAATCTCCTACTTAGTGCTTCCTAAAATTGTGGCCTCCATTCTTACCTTTCCGATGTTGGTGGTGTTTGCAGGATTTTGTTCACTGATGGGTGGATACATTGTGGGGATACTGGCAGAAATCTTAACACCTGATGATTATGTTTATGGTATTCGTTATGGCTTTAATTCCTACACCATAACCTTTGCCATGATCAAGGCTGTTGTTTTTGCATTTTTAGTATCATCAATTTCTTCTTTTAAAGGATATTATACACAGGGTGGGGCCCTCGAGGTTGGCGTTTCGAGTACGAAGGCCGTTACGTCCAGTGTTATTGCCATTTTGCTTGCCGATTATTTCTTAGCACAATTACTACTTGTAGAATGATTGAAATAAAACGTATATCGAAATCTTTTGGAGATAAATTAATTATCGATGATATCAGTGGTGTCTTTGAAAAAGGGAAACCCAACTTAATCATAGGCGCCAGTGGTACCGGAAAAAGTGTATTGCTTAAATGCATTGTGGGTTTGGTACAGCCCGACCAGGGTGAGGCTTTCTATGATGGGAGGAATTTCACAACAGGCGACCGTGAACTTAAAACGGAAGTGCGCAGGGAGATGGGCATGCTTTTTCAAGGCAATGCTTTGTTCGATTCCAAAAATGTAGAAGCCAATGTCAGTTTTCCATTGGACATTCTCACCAAGATGGAAAAGGAAGAAAAGCTGGATCGTGTGAATTTTTGCTTACAGCGTGTTGGACTTGAAAACTCCAATAAAAAAATGCCGTCCGAAATAAGTGGGGGAATGAAAAAACGTGTGGGTATCGCGCGCGCAATCGTGAACAATCCCAACTATCTTTTTTGTGATGAACCCAACTCTGGCCTGGATCCACAGACTGCCGTACTCATTGACGATTTGATCATGGAGCTTACCGAAGAATTTGATATGACTACGATTGTAGTAACACACGATATGAATTCAGTAATGGGGATCGGGGAAAATATTATGTTTTTGTTTCAAGGACATAAATTGTGGCAAGGAAGTAAAAATGATATCACCCACTCGGGTGTTCGCGAAGTTGACGATTTTGTTTTTGCCAATAAAGTAATGAGTAGCTTAAGGGAAAGCTGAGGTAAGACTTTTGCAGTGCCTCTACAATTTATACGCTAGGCAGTTCTATAAAAAATGTCGTGCCCACTCCCACTTTGGATTCAAACCAAATTCTGCCATTCATTTGCTGAATTCCTTGTTTGGAAATCGCCAATCCTAATCCTGAGCCTGATCGTTTCGTACTGAAGTGTGGTATAAAAACACTTTCTTCAAGCTCCGGCTTAATACCTTTGCCATTGTCCCTGAATATCACTCGCACGTATTGACCGATCAACACTACTTCAATTGACACTTTTGCGCTTATACCAGGGCGTGCTGCTTGAAAACCATTGATAATCAAATTAGAAAAAATCCTGCTTAAAAGTTGATCATCACCTCGGATCACTACCTCTTTTGTTCCTAACGAAAGGTTTATTTCACCCGAGTGATTGTGCAGGTTTACCACCCTTTTCAAAAGCGAAACCAGTTCCAGTTCACGAATAATTGGTTCGGGCATTTTCGCAAACGAACTAAAAGAGGAAGCAATATCATTTAACGTATCTACTTGTTGCAATAATGAAGCGATCGCCTTATCCGTTTTTTCAGGAGTGTTGGTTTCTCCTTTTATAGCACGTTCCAATTGCTGCAACGTCAATTTCATGGGTGTCAAAGGATTTTTGATTTCGTGTGCAACTTGCTGTGCCATCTCGCGCCATGTTTTTTCGCGTTGTGTTTGCTCCAGTTCCGCTTTACTCTCACCAAGGTTGAACAACATCTGATTATATTCTTTCACCATCAAGCCAATCTCATCGTCCGCTTTCCATGTAAGGGGTTGGTTCATCTGCGTCAAAGAAGTTTTACTCAATGATTGGGTGATAATCTTTAATGGATACGTCAGCCATTGGGAAACAAAATAGGACAATACCAATAGCAAAATAAAAATCCCTGCAAATACATTGAGGATGTTCGCCAACACAGTAATCTGGGCTTTCTCCAAAGATGACCCCGCTTGAAAAAATGGAATACCAAGAATGCCAATAATATCCCCGGTACGTGGAGATTGAAGCACTGTGTACGAAACATAGTAATTGAGGGTACCTACTTGTTCGGGAATAATAAACAGCGACTCTCCTCGCTGTATCCTTTCAAGTGCTTCTGGATTGATATATTCTGAAAGCAATCCATTTTCATAAATAAGGGGCTGACTGGAGGAGAGCAATTTCCCATGTGGGAGATAGATGTTCGCATCCAGGTTTGAAAGCTTTGCCAAATCAGTAAGTTCAGCTTCAAAATCAAGACTATAATTATCAATCAAATAATCATCTAAGACAATCGACATCTGATCGCCAAATACCCTCGATTTGTCAATATACTCTTTATCAAGTTGCTCTTTGTTGGCAATGGAGGTTAGGCTCAGCGTAGTAATACTCACTACAATCAGGGGCAAGAAGAAAGAAAGGTTTAGAAACAATTGAATCCTTGCAGAGAAGACCAATTTACTTCCCCGCCAATAATTTACGATACCGAGTGCCAATACGAGGATCAAAATAATACCGAGCCCCAATACCATCAGGAAAGAAAAATTTGCCAACACATACGCGGTTCGCACCATGGGCATTGAAACAACTGCCACCCGGTTACTCTGGTCCTCAAAAGCAATGTGCATGTATCCCAATTTTGAAACACCTTCTGTGTGAATGGCAGGGTCACCAAGCCAACTATAATCAAAAAGACGTTCGAAATTAAAATCCCCAGAACTAAAAAGGATTTGTTGGTCGCGATACACAGCATAGCTGAGGTCTTCGGTACGATAAAATTGATTAAACCGATTGTCAACCAACAACTCCGGATACACACTGTCGGGTATGATCTTTTTTAGAGAAAGTTCCAACACCACGTATCCACTCAACATTTCCATTCTGCGAATTGGCACGACCACTAAGTATTTTTGGGTGACATCGGAAGTCGGACTATTTATAAAATAAACCCCTTCATAATCGGTGCGAAAAGCCTCCTTATCATATTGTGCAACCAAATCGGAAAAAGTAGTGGGGGTTCTGTTTTCAAGTGGATCGCCAACGGCATTGAACAAATGAATTTCTTCATCATACTTATTGAAGTAGTTGGGTATAAAAACCTGTCTTACTTTTTGGCGCACTGCTTCCTTCCCAAGAAAGACACTTGATAACCGTGTCTGTATAAAAACATCCGCGGCAATCTGGTGCATAACATCTTGTAACAAGGACTCCCCCAGGTAATCCCTATCAATCAAAAAATTCTCCGCAAAGCGAAATTCATTTTCAATTTTCTCGATTCGGTTAAAGTAAAAAATAGAATAGGCACCATTCAATGCAAAGCAAAAAGCAGTAAAAAAAAGATACACGAAGGTTCGGTAACTAAGTTTTTTAAGGTTTGAATAGAGTCGAAGTCCCCAAAGTGCTACAATAAAAAATATACCAATGTATAAGCTCGATAGAAAATACTGTCCCGAAATTAAATTGATAACCACAAAAAGAATACACCCGGCCAACACGAATACCAAATCATACTTCGATTTTTTATGGCGGATCAGCAATCGTAAAAATACATGCACAAAAAGGAAAGAGGAACCCCAACCCACTGTCAATACCAGAAAAGCAACAATACGCAATGTATCGAATTGCAAAGATTCAGTAATATCAATAACAATAGATGAATTATTGTAGAGGGTTTGCACAACCACGAACGGGTATAATATGCCAAATAAAATTGCCACAGCACCTACAATGGAAAGTACAACGCTTGCAACCTTATGCGAAAGCATTTTTTTGACTATATAAAAACGATAGTAATTTCGAAACAAATACAAGCACAATACAAATACCACCAATTGGTTGATCATTAAATCACCCAACGATTGGTTCAAACTCGAGGAAGAAAACCATTGTGGGTCAAATAACCGGGAGTACCAAAACGCAACAGGAAAATCAAGGCTGACCATTCCTTTTCTTACCACAAAGAACACCAGCACCAGCACACCGAAAATAATATCTGGAAATCGGGCTAGCCGTTTTGTGCTGATTTCAAAAACAAAATAAACCAGCAGTAAAAGGGAAACAAAAACCATTATAACTCCAACCGGATGGTTCGTATTTCGAAGTGTGGAATTAGCCGCACTTAACTTAAAAGCAGTTTGACCTTTAAGGTTTACTTCATTTCCAAGGGATGACGTGGAGGGAAGAATGGAGTAATCCCCATTTGGAAAAATATGTTCATTTACGGATGAGTGGAGATAATTATTCTCAATTGGATAATTTCTTCGTAGTGTAATCACCGCGATCAAAAATTTGGTAGGATTGACTTCCCATTTTCGAATCAAAAAATCACCCTGACCTACGTGTAGTAATTTTATTTCAAAGGGCTCATTCACCTGCCTGGAGGCCGGCACAAAACTTTTATCAGACCATTTGATCAGATCTAAGTCCTCATATAAATACAATTCAAAATCATAATTGTCGATTCCATCAAAGTTGCCTTCCACAAGCCGCGGCATAGCCTCCTTTACCTCTCCTTCCATTTGGTTGACAGCACCACTTAAATTTGCTTCCACAGCTTTTACCGTTTGTGCAACATCTTTGGGTTGGGCACCATCGTGTAAGAAGAATACGCCCATTAAAAAAAGGAAAAGGGTAAGAAGCGGAAGGATGAATCTTTTTATTTTCAAACCAATCACGATTAAGCGATCAATAAAGATAATAAATTGAAACGGTAGGCTTACATGCTACTGGCACTGGTCTGGCAAAAGGTAAATTTTATTTAATCCTTGGTGATAAGCGGATTGTAGTGGATACCGCCAAATAGATACAGATACAACATCCTGGAGTATCGAAAATTGAGAGGGGCTAGTAAAATCATTACTCCGATGATCGTGCCGATGTAAACCCATTGATTAGGATTGAAGGTATAATAAAGGATAATCCCAATCACAATAAGACCGATTACAGAAAAACCATAGCTAACATACATGGCACCTTGATAAAACCCAGGCTCTGGTTCCAACCGAACATCGCAAACCGGACACCGTTCGTTCATGTTTGAAAACCTCAAAAGATTAGATGCACGATGCGAAAAAACATCACCTTGCCGGCATTTCGGACACTTGCATTTCAATACTGCTACCACACTATTCATTTCCGCGATTTATACCAAAAATATCCCAATACCATTACTGCGGCATATGGCATAGCCAGAAGATAAAGAATAGCAATGTTGATTCCTTCGGCCATAGTCGGATCGCCATTGCTTAAGTTCGTCTCAAGTGTGGAACGGCACATGGCACATTGCCCAAAACTGCTGATGGCAGTAAAGAGAAGCAAGATCAAAACAATACCTATCCTTTTCATTTTATTCTAAGTATAATACGGGCTTATCATCACATACACGATTACCCCTGTGATCGCAACATAGAGCCAAATCGGAAATGCAAATTTCGACAAAGCCTTGTGCCTGACAAAATCACCCGAAATCGCCCTTTCAAAAGTAAAAAGCACTAACGGAACAACAGCAATCGACAATAAAATGTGCGAAATCAGAATAAAAAAATAGACATTTCTGAGGATTCCTTCACCTCCATAAGGTGTTGAATCGCTTGTCATGTGATAGGCTATATACAAAATCAAAAACAGGGCAGAAAGGCCCATGCTGCTTTTCATCAAACGCTCGTGTATGAAGCGCTTATTGTTCCCAATTGCCACGAATGCCAGTATCAATAACAGGGCTGTCAATCCATTAATGGTTGCATAGATGCGCGGTAAAAATGAAAAATTATACCCTTCAATTTTCACCCCAAACAATATGGCTACTGCTGCCGGAATCAGGATTGAGATGACAACAATTAATTTCTTGTATGATTTTTCTGTGGCCACAACTATTTTTTTAAGATAATGGATAGTTCCAAAATGAGGCGATCGATTTCCTCACGATCCGTGGAAGCATATTGACCACGAATAAAACCTTGTTTATCAAAAAGGACAATATCATACGGATCAGTCAATAAAAACACGCACGCTTTTAATGACTGACCTGAAATTTTTTCAGAAGACTCTATTCGCTTCACCTTTACGGGATCGCCACTGAACTGATCGAATATACGCGACAACTTAGATACTTCTGAATCGACAATTACTACACTCAATTCGTTCTCTTTTTTGATATAGTTGTCGACTATTTTATCAGGGACCACATACGGAGTGGTGAGGTTACTGCAACCGGAAACAGTTTCAGGAAGTTCTATTTGAAATAAGGGTGTCACTTCAAACTTGTTCTCTCCAAAAATTTTGAGAAACAAAAAAATACCGATGGGTAAAACCAACGCTATTAAAATCACCAATGCCTTCCCTACTTTCATTTTTTACAATAAAAAAGGCTTACGTTTTTCAACCTAAGCCCTTCGATAAATCTTTTATTTTATTGATTTAAAAGAACCGAGCAGCTTCAATGGCCAGCCCTTCGTATACAAAGGCTACCAACATCCAGATCACAAAAATCATCGGGATCAAAATTGACCACATTAAAAATTTAGCTTCATAGCGAAGGTGCATAAATTCACCAACAATGTAAGCAGCTTTCACAATGGTAAGCGCCACAAATATGGTAGTCCTAAGGGGACCTGCATCCATACCAAAAGCAAAAGCAAATTCAATCGCGGTTACAATTCCAAGAATACCCGCCACAGTCCAAAGTTTTTTAATCTTTGCTCTGTCTGGAGGAAGAACGGTTACGTGCGGTGTGTCTTCAGCGTGATCCATAATCAGAAATATTTTCAGTTAATATTTTATACTAAATAGAAGAAAGTAAATACGAATACCCAAACAAGGTCAACAAAGTGCCAATAGAGACCAACCTTCTCCACCATTTCATAATGGCCTCTGCGTGCATAAACACCATTCACTGTATTTACATAAATGAGGAAGTTAAAAGCAACCCCACTAAACACGTGGAATCCATGAAACCCGGTGATAAAGAAAAAGAAAGCAGCAAAATCTGGCGGGCCGTATTGATTTGTATGTAGGTTCGCGCCATAAAAGATAGAACCATCCAATAGCTTACCACCAGCCTCCGTTCCATGAATAAAGTGTGACCACTCCCACGCCTGGCAACCAAGGAAAGCCAAACCTCCAAGGATGGTCCACAGCATCCATTTCTCTACAGCCTTTTGATCCATACGATGACCAGCTTCCACTGCGAGTACCATAGTCACACTACTCATGATCAAAATGAATGTCATAATACCCACGAAAACAAGTGGAGCTTCAACACCATGTAAAAACGGAACTGCTTCAAATACTTTCTCAGGAATTGGCCAGTACTCTTGTGAGAATGTAAATGCTTCTACTGTACCTGTATAGGCCAGATGCGAAGCACGCACCAACCCGTAGGTAATCAAAAGGGTAGCAAAAGTAAAGGCATCTGATAGAAGGAAAAACCACATCATAAGTTTGCCGTAGCTGGCACCCATCGGTGATGCTCCGCCATCCCAAATACTTTTACCTGAAGAAGCTGTTGCTGTACTTGCCATTAGAAATCAATTATCGGTTCAATAATAAAAAGACGAACAAATATAACCAAAGAACACCCAAAAAATGCCAATAGGTTGCACACATTTCCAACTGATTTAGGTTCCTGGAATGTACTTTAAATGTAAAGGTTGATACCATCACAATAATAAGGAAAACCAACCCGCTGACAATGTGCAGACCGTGAAATCCGGTTAAAACATAAATAAAAGAACTGGAGACATTACCCCCTGTGAAATGGGCATTAATCGCAACCAAATCCGCCCAGGCATACCATTGTCCGATTAAAAAACCGACTCCCAAAACGAAGGTCGTTACAATGCCTATTTTTAAACCTTCCAAATTGTCCTTTTTGGCGGACGACAACGCATAGACCATTGAAATACTGCTTGCAATAATCAACCCGGTGGTTATCCAAAAAAGCTGTGGCAATTCAAATAAAAACCAATCGCCTTCTCCCCTTCTTACTAAATATGCACTGGTTAACCCGGCAAATACCATTATTACGCTAACCATAAATAACCAAAGTGCAAATTTCTTTGGGTTCATGGCCAACGGCCTTTTCGCTTCTTCAACAATTCTTATTTCTGCTGCCATCTCTCTAAATTTTATCCCACAAATACGCAATCTGAACAATCGGCAAATACAAAAAGGAACCAAACATTATCCGCAATGCAGATTGCCTGCTTCCTGTTTTCAATAATGAAAATGTTTGTGCTAAAAATAACACACCACATACAGTGGCAATGATCGCTGAATTAATTCCGGTAATGCCAAACTTCGCGGGCAATAAACCCAGTGGCAAAAGAAACAATGTATAGATCATAATTTGAATTGCCGTATTCAAATCTTTCTTCCCACCATAGGGCAATAACTTAAACCCTGCCTTTTTATAATCTTCATCCGCTACCCAGGCAATGGCCCAAAAGTGTGGGAACTGCCAGATAAACTGAATACCAAAAATAATCAACGCTTCATGCGATATCACACCGGTTGCTGCTACCCATCCCAATAAGGGCGGTAAAGCACCAGGAATAGCGCCCACAAAAACAGCAATCGATCCAACTCTTTTTAAAGGAGTGTAAACAAAACTATACAGGATCATGGACACCAATGAAAGAACAACGGTCAACGGATTTGTGAACGTGATCAACAACGCCATGCTACCAATAAAACAAACGAGTGAAAATCCGAATGCTTCAATAACGGAAAGCCTGCCGGTAGGCAATGGACGATTCATTGTCCGGGTCATTAACTTATCAAGGTCTTTTTCAATAATCTGATTGATGGCAATGGACGCGCCCGATAAAAGAAAGCCACCTAAAAAAACCATCAATAATTTCCAATAATCAACCACGGGCGCTGCCAATACAAATCCAAAGGCGCAGGAAAACGCCACCAAAAAAGAAAGACGGAATTTCAACAGCTCCCAATAGGCTCTTGCCTTCTCCGACAGAAATGAAAATCCAGTTATTGCTTGTGGTTGCCCTGCGATCATTTTACTGACTAATGTGTTTTAATTTTAATTCCTACCCTTAAAAAAATTATAAACAGAATACCGAAGGTTACTGTCGCCAATACTAAATGTATCGGTTGCAGTACTGCGGGAACACCTGCATAGGCCATCCCGACCCCTGATAAAACGGTGCCCAAAATTAACAGTATTAAGGGTAGCGAAAAAGGTTTAAATACGGTTGTTTTATACATCATCCAAAACAAGGCGGCATTTACCCCAAATACAAGCCAGGAAAAAGACCGGTGGATAAAAAACTCTGCCCCCAAATTGGCAATCCAGCTATTTCTAGGAAAAGAATTGCTTACTACATCAATCGCTTCCCGTACCTGTGTACCCAACAATATCTGAACTAACAACACCATTATGGATACTATTGTTAACCAAAAAATGGCAGGTGAATAAATCTGTACCATACTTTCTTTATACATCATCAGGTAAATCAACAGTGCAACAATGACCAATGCCAAAAACATATGCACGGTAATTACCCAGGGTGTTAAATTTGTAGACACTACCACTGAACCAATCCATCCCTCAAAACCAACCAACACAAACGCCAGAAACGCAATCAAGGTGATTGACTTTTTTTCTTTCCAAAATTTCAATGAGGAAATAAACACTGCGAAAATCATAAAACCAATCACCACCCCCACTACCCGATTAAGATATTCTATCCATGTTTTAACAGGATTGAAATCCTCTTCCAGTTTCACAGCTGGATCCTCCATAATCTTTTTGGCCGTTTCTTCAAAACCCAATGCAGTGAGATAGTTTACAAATCGCGCGTTCTTTTTTTCACGATGGGCCAGGCTAATTTCTTTATAATTTTCAGGAAGTTGCTCGATTGATGTGGGCGGAACCCATTGCCCGAAACACTTAGGCCAATCAGGGCATCCCATTCCGGAGCCCGTACTACGCACCACACCTCCTACTAAAATGAGCAGGTATACGGCTATTACGGTGCTGCGACAAAGTTTTTTAAAGGACATAAAAAATGTCAAGCCAATGAATGTGAATCTTCTTCAACAAACACCGGCTTGACATATTTGTTTTTAGTGACTTGGCTTATCTACTTTAATGGCACCCTCATTCAAATCACCTTCTAATTTTATCAATTCATTTTCATGCGGTAAATTAGATTCAGGTGTTTCTGAATATGGAACGGTCTGCGGAATAAAATCTTCTTCTGCGCCCGGTTTACTGTAATCGTATGGCCAGCGGTACACAGCTGGAATCTCTCCCGGCCAGTTACCATGTCCAGGATTAACAGGGGTGGTCCACTCAAGCGTAGTAGAGTTCCAGGGATTCAATGGTGCTCTACGACCACGGAAAATGCTATAGAAGAAGTTGAACAAGAAAATAAACTGCGCTACCAATGTGAGGATTGCAGCCACACTTACGAGTGCATTCAGATCTGTGAAGCCACTAAAGGTTTCAAAGTTGGTAAATGAATAATACCTTCTTGGGAAACCTGCGATACCGATGTAGTGCATTGGGAAAAACACCAGGTAAACACCCACAAACGTGAACCAGAAGTGGATATACCCCAACTTGTTGTTCATCATTCGGCCAAACATTTTTGGGAACCAGTGGTACACGCCCGCCAACATTCCAAAGAATGCTGCGCTACCCATTACCAGGTGAAAGTGTGCAACAACAAAGTAGGTATCGTGCAACTGAATATCAATCGCGGAGTTACCGAGGAAAATACCGGTAATACCACCGGTTAAGAAAAACGAAACCAATCCTATAGAGAAAAGCATGCCCGGTGTGAACCGGATATTTCCTTTCCACAACGTGGTAACGTAGTTAAATATTTTTACAGCCGATGGCACCGCAATGATTAGCGTCAGCAACATAAAGATTGATCCCAGGAATGGATTCATACCCGTTACAAACATATGGTGCGCCCACACAATGAAAGACAAAATTGCAATGAACAACATCGAACCAATCATCGCTTTGTAACCAAAAATTGGTTTGCGTGAATTGGTTGCAATAATTTCTGAAGTGATCCCCAGTGAAGGAAGGATTACGATATATACTTCCGGGTGGCCTAAGAACCAGAATAAATGCTGGAACAAAACAGGGCTACCTCCCGTGTTTGCCAATGCTTCGCCCGCAATGTAGATATCAGACAAGTAAAAACTTGTACCAAAACTTCTGTCGAAAATCAATAATAATGCAGCCGCAAACAATACCGGGAAGGATAACAATCCAATAATCGCGGTAAAGAAGAATGCCCAAATTGTTAAAGGCATGCGTGTAAACGACATCCCCTGGGTACGCATGTTGATGATGGTGGTAATGTAGTTGATACCCCCCAATAATGTACTTACTATGAACAACGCCATCGCTACCAACCACATGGTCATCCCGGTACCGGATCCGCTCATTGCTTGTGGCAAGGCGCTCAATGGTGGATAGATTGTCCAACCACCGCTGGCAGGGCCGGTAGAAATAAAGATGGAAATAAACATGACCACACTGGACAAGAAAAAGAACCAGTACGATAACATGTTCATGAAACCGGAAGCCATATCACGGGCACCTATTTGCAATGGAATCAAAAAGTTACTGAACGTTCCACTAAGCCCGGCTGTCAATACAAAGAATACCATGATGGTACCGTGCATGGTCACCATCGCAAGATAGAACTCAGGATCGATTTTTCCTTCCGGGGTAATCCACCCACCCAGCAATGGTTTTAACCATTCCATTGACATCTCCGGGAAACCAAGTTGTAGACGGAAAATCACCGACAATATTCCTCCGATCAACGCCCAGATAATACCGGTAATTAAAAATTGTTTCGCAATTACCTTATGATCCTGACTGAAAATATAATCCGTCCAGAAATTGCCTTCATGATGTTCATCGTGTCCGTGATCATCAAGATGAGCAACCTGGTGAGAATGAGTATCTGTTGTAGCCATGTCCTTACTTTCTTAATTTGAACCCACTAATGTTTGTGAACTTGTTGGTTGTTCAACAACCGTTCCTTCCTCTTGCAAACCAGCTTTAATCATCGCTGCTTCTTTCATTCCTTCCGGCACTTTTTTCAGGTAATCCGGATTTTGTTTTAACCACGCTTCCTGGGAAAGTTTCCATTTTTTATATGTTTCCTCATCCTCCACAACGACCAACATCCGCATGGAGAAGTGTCCACGTCCACAAATTTCAGTACATGCCATTTCATAATTGAAATCCGGATTGCCCAGCTCCGCCCGCATTTCTTCAGTGGTTTTGGTTGCCGTAAACTTAAATTGCGTTGGCATTCCAGGAACGGCATCCATTTTGACGCGGAAGTGAGGTAAGAATACACTGTGCAAAACATCTTTAGCACGAATCTTCAACAACACTTCTTTTCCTTTCGGGATATGGAGTTCCAATGATTTAAAATCATCAAACGAATTTTTATCTGATAAATCAAGGCCAAATTCGTTTACCGGATCGATCAATCGGAAATTATAGTTTCCAAGGGTTTTATCAGCGCCCGGATAACGGGTGGTCCACGCAAACTGCTGGCCAATCACTTCGATTACTTCAGCATCCTCAGACGCTTGTCCAGTGATGTCGTTCCACGCATTTAAACCTGTGAAGATCAACAATGCCAATACAATTGCCGGCACGATTGTCCATGTAAGTTCAAGGTAATGGTTGTCAGGAAAGAACGTAGCCTTTCTACCTACTTTATATCGGTATTGATAAATGAAAACAAACATTACAATACTGATAATGGTAAAGGCGATCACGGTAATCGCCATGGTAATCCAAAACAATTTGTCCGTCACCAAGCCATGTTCAGAAGCTATGGGCAATGTGTACTCATCAAAATGTGCATACGAATACCAGAAGAAAGCAACAAAGCTCACCACCATGAAAACAATGAACAAAGCAGCGTTGATACTGTTGCTTCTTCCATCAAGATCATCCTTTTTTTCTTTGGCAATACTCACCAAGGTGCTTAGCCGGAAGATCATGTATAAAATTCCCAGCAGCAGTATAACACCCAGACCAATAATCAAACTCATCATAATGCGTATCTATTAAATATGGTGATGAAGACTTTCCCCTAATAATGGATGGTTACGTCCAACCAGTGGCATCTTTGACAAACTCGTCAGCGTAACAAATAAGAAGGCTGCAAAAAAGATGCATCCCACCCCTATCTCCAATAATCCGAAACTTCCATCAAATTTCATTACACCTGGCGTTACCATGTTGTAGAAGTCAAACCAGTGACCGACCACAACAATCGGACAAACTACTTTCAGCATACTTAGCTGACGCTTTGAGTCGCGTGTCATGAACAACAAGAAAGGCAACACAAAGTTTAATATCAAATTGAGGTAAAATATCCAACTATACTGGCTTGTGCTCATCCGTTGAATGAAGTAAACCGTCTCTTCAGGAATATTTGCGTAGTAAATCAAAAGGAATTGACTAAACCAGATGTACGTCCAGAAAATAGAGAAGGCAAACACAAATTTACCTAAATCGTGCAGGTGATTTGAGTTTACTACTTTCAGATATCCCGCATCTTTTAAATAGGCTACAAGTAAAGTAATCACAGCAAGACCTGTTACCCACCAGCTGGCAAAAACATACCATCCAAACATGGTACTAAACCAGTGTGTATCGATACTCATTACCCAATCCCATGCTGCAATGGAAGAACTTGCTCCAAAAAACACCAGGAACCAAGCAGAGATACCTCTATTCTTAAACCAATAGTTTGGTGAAGCATCCAGATCTTCCGCCAGCATATTCTTTTTGATCTTGGTAAAGAAATAATACCAAAGGCCAAAGAAAATTACCATCCTTAAAATAAAGAAAATAGGAAATCCACCGGCAGGACCAGGCCAAAAGAAAAACGGTGCTTTACCATTGATAATCGCATCAAAACCAGCTCCACCCTCAACATATAAATCATGGTGTGTCCAATGGAAAACATCTGCTTTCACAACAAACCATAATACTAACGTAAGGATTCCTGCAATGGGAATCCATTGCCCCATGGCAAGTGGAATGCGTACGATCCCTGCCGACCATCCCGCAGCAGCGGCATATTGAATGGCCACAAAGAACAAACCGATAAGGCCCAGGCCAACAAAATAAATGTTGTTTGCCCACAAAGTAGTGTATAATCTTTTTAGCCAGGGAGCACTTCCGTGGTGTTCGTCCATGGCCGCATGGCCATCAGAAGCAGCAACTTCATCGGCACTTGCCACCAACGCTGTAGAAACCCCAAGGGAACTGTGACCGCCTTCAGCCTCGTGGCCTCCACCGCTCATCGCCATGATAAGTCCTACAATAAACAAGACCACCCCTACTGCCAAAAGGATATATATATTCTTTTTTGCTCCGGGAGAAAATATGTAGTGTTCTTCTGCAACCATTTGGTTATCTATTACGCGTTCTTTATTCGAATCTATTTTTGTAAAGTCTTAACGTACCTGGCAATTGCCCAACGCTCATCCGGATGGAGTTGTGAACCGTGTGCCCACATCAATCCTTTTCCGTGGGTAATCACATGGAAAATATGTCCTTCTGAAATATTTTTTAAAGCATCTGAATTGTAATTGGGAACCCCGGCATACTTCTCGGCCACTTTTCCATCACCGGCACCTTTTGCTCCATGGCAATGGCCACAATACACATCGTATAGTGGCTTTCCTTTGGCAAGTATAGCTGCGGTAGAGTCCAACGGGTTTTTAATCCTGTCCGCTTGCGCCAGGCTATCCTTTTCCAACCGGTAGGGAAGCCAGCCGTACTTATTACGTTTTACCGTATTGGCAGGTGGTATCCGCATGTTCATCGGGCTGTTCATCACGCGAACATTCCAATTGTTGGAATTATAAAATTCACCGTGCCCATCGGGATATTCAATAGACGTTAGCCATTGTCCGGCATCCTTGTCTACAATTTGAGTCAACGGCTCGTAGGGTACAGCGTGATACATATTCGGGGCATATTCCACACCCGGATTGTCACCGCTGGCGGAACAACCCGCAAGCACTACTGCTGCAGATACTCCAATTACTATTCCTTTTATAAACTGCATACGCATCGTATTAATCGAAATCTTTTTGATTCACTTCTTCTGCACCGGCCTCTTTCAAAATCCGGGTCAATTCGTCTTTGCTTTTTGCGCTGTTGATTGATAAATCAATCGCCATGATGTGTTTATCATTCGTGCTACGCAAATCAAATTGTCGGGGCCATTTGTAAGGTTTCATGTCACTCACAATCATAAAAGTAGCCACCATGCCCAAGGCAGAAAGTAAAACTGTTAATTCAAATGTAACCGGAATGAACGGAGGAATCGACCAGTAATCTTTACCACCAATAATCATCGGCCAGTCAAACCCGAGCATACCAATTTGCATAATCAATGCGAGGGAGGTGCCCGTCATCCCAAATAAGAATGCAGCGATTGGCAAGCGCGTACGCTTGTAGCCTAACTGCTCATCAAGGCCGTGCACAGGGAAAGGTGAATACACCTCATGGATTTTTACCCCGTTGCCACGAATCTTCTTCACAGCACTGAGCAATACATCCTCGTCACTAAAGACTCCTACAACGAAATGCTTATCTGCGTCCATTTATTACTTCGTTTATATGTTTACATGGTCCTTTTCAGTACCATCAATTTTTTCTGATCCGGTTTTCAAAATACTTTTTACCTCCGCCATGTTGATTACCGGGAAGAATTTGGCAAACAATAAGAAGGCTGTAAAGAAAAATCCAAATGTGAAAATGTATTCACCAATATCGTACATCGTAGGATGAAAGTCTGTCCAGCTTGATGGAACATAATCACGGTGAAGCGAGGTCACGATAATTACAAAGCGCTCGAACCACATCCCGATGTTTACGATAATCGAAAGCACAAACGTGGCGACAATGCTTGTCCTGATCTTCTTGATCCAGAAAAGTTGTGGTGAAATTACGTTACACGTCATCATCGACCAATACGCCCAGGCATAAGGTCCCTGAATACGATTGTAGAATGCGTACCATTCGTATTCTACTCCAGAATACCAGGCGATAAATAACTCTGTGATATACGCAACCCCTACAATTGAACCGGTTACAATGATGACGATGTTCATCAACTCAATGTGATAAATGGTGATGTAATCTTCTAGTTTGAAAACTTTTCGTGTCACCAAAAGAAGCGTTAATACCATGGCAAAACCAGAGAAAATAGCTCCTGCCACGAAATATGGAGGGAAGATGGTAGTATGCCATCCCGGTATTACCGAGGTTGCAAAGTCCATGGATACAATGGTGTGAACAGAGAGTACGAGTGGTGTGGAAAGACCTGCAAGGATCAATGCTACCGATTCGTAACGCATCCAGGTTTTTGCACCTCCCTGCCATCCGAAACTAAGGGCATTGTAAACGGTAGCCCTAATTTTATTTCCCTGAACAACTGCACGATCACGGATTACGGCAAAGTCGGGAATCAAACCGATGTACCAGAATACCAACGATACGGTAAAGTATGTCGAGATCGCGAACACATCCCACAAAAGTGGTGAGTTAAAGTTCACCCAAAGGGAACCAAATGCATTCGGTAAAGGCAATGCCCAATAAAATCCTAACCACAATCTACCCATGTGCATCAATGGGAAAGTTGCAGCACAAATTACAGCAAAAATGGTCATCGCTTCCGCTGCACGGTTAATCGACATTCTCCACTTTTGACGGAACAATAATAAAATCGCAGAAATTAACGTACCCGCGTGACCAATACCCACCCACCAAACGAAGTTGGTAATATCCCAAGCCCATCCAACGGTTTTGTTCAACCCCCACATTCCGATACCATTCCACAAAAGAACGATCACACAATAAAGTCCGTAGAACAACATGGCCAACGAAAAGGCCATTGCCATCCACCAAAGTTTTGTTGGCTTTTCCTCTACGTGCCGGCTAATGTCATGAGAGACATCGGCAATGGTTTTACCACCGGTTACTAAAGGATCTCGAACTGCTGACGTAACTTGCATATGATCGTTATTGACTTCGTTTTATAATTAAGCTGTTGCTTCTTCTTTATTTCTGATTTTGTTGAGGTACCAAATATTTGGTTTCACCCCAATTTCTTCCAATACCTGATAAGCACGCGGATTTCCAGTGATTTTATCCACACCATACGGTCTTTCAGGATCAGCTGGACGAATCTGCAACAATTTCGAAATGCTACTTTCCGGATTGTTGATGTCCCCAAAAACAATCGCACCGGTTGAACATGAAGCCTGACATGCTGTTACTACTTCATCACCACCAAGGGTACGCTTCTCACGCTTTGCGGTAAGCTTACCATGCTGAATACGTTGTACACAGAATGAACATTTCTCCATTACACCGCGTGAACGAACGGTGACATCCGGATTCAATACCATCTTACCAAGATCGGAATTCATAGCAGGGTTCGGTTTCTCGAACTGCTTGTTATCATGGTACTTGAACCAGTTGAACCTTCTTACTTTATACGGACAGTTGTTTGCACAATAGCGTGTACCGATACAACGGTTATAAGTCATTTGATTTAATCCCTCAGTGCTGTGGGTAGTTGCCGCAACAGGGCAAACTGTTTCGCAAGGTGCATTGTTACAATGCTGACACAGCATCGGTTGGAATACAACTTCAGGGTTTTCAGAAGCATGTTCAGCACCTTGCAAATCATGGCGATCTGCATCAGAGCTATAGTAACGATCGATGCGTAACCAATGCATCTCTCTGCGATTGATTACTTCTTCACGCCCTACAAGTGACACGTTGTTTTCTACGTTGCACGCTACGATACATGCACCACAACCGGTACACGAGTTAAGGTCAATAGCCATGCCCCAATGGTGGCTTTTATATTCATGGCCTTTCCACAATGAAAGTTCGCCTGGTTTTACTTTACCTTCCGGATTTGGCTTGCCGTCATTCGTAGCCCATGTAGAAACGTGTGGCTGGAATTCATTCTTCGGATTTTTAATCCAGTCGTTTAAGGTTGTTTCCTGAATAACAGTCTGGCGCCCCATATACGTATGGTGCGTTTGTGTTTGTGCCAATTGGAAAGCTTCCGTGGTCAATTCGTAGGAAGCACTTCCAACATTATAGCCGACAGCGCCATTTACCATCCCTAATAAGGTGTAGGCATTGATCCCGGTATTGTCCGCTACTTTTCCAGCATGTGTACGTCCGTATCCCAGCGCAATCGCCAATGTACCAGGAGCTTGGCCCGGTTGAATAAGTACGGGAAGTTTTACAGTCTTTCCGCTTGCCGTGATGTTTGCAAACTTGGTAAAGCTTTCCGGATTCGTTAAGTCACCTGCATCCTTTGGTGCGATGGTAACATAATGATCCCACACTGCTTTTGTGATCGGGTCCGGAAGTTCTTGTAACAATGGGTTATTAGCTTGTGAACCGTTGCCGAGTGCATAGCTTTCATACACTACCAATTCAAATGGACCACCTGCTTTAGCAGAGGCGATTGCAGAAGCTGCTGCTGATACATCACCTGCGAAAGACGGGGTTTCACCTGCTTCCACCGGCATTTCAAACACGCCATCGTATAAACACTTATCCCAGAAAGATTGGTAATCCAACGTTTGATTTGAATAGAACCACTTCCTCCAGTTATCTTTTACAAAAGAGAAATAATCAACATCGCTTTCACCAGCCCAAATCAGGAAGCTCTCTTGCGCTGCGCGTGATTTGAAGATGGGTGTAATTGCAGGTTGTGCAAGGCTATAATGATTTTTCTTCGGTTCCGCATCATTCCAGGATTCCAAATAATGATGGTCGGGTGCCACGAAATCAGCACGCGATGCGGTCTCATCAACTTTATATTCCGTGGAAATTTTAACACCTACTTTTGATAATCCTTCCGCAAGTTTTTCACCCATTGGATGATCGTAAACAGGATTGCAGTTAAAGAAAATAACAGCACCTATCCTTCCAGCAGCAGCATCATTGATAAATGTTGCCATCTTCTGGTCATCACCCTGACGGTAATTCACCGGAAGGTTTGTTAAAATAGTAGTACCGTAGTTTCCTAACAGAGCATTGATACCATTTACCAAAACCTGAATGGCTTTGTCATTCGAACCGGCAACCACTAATGATTTTCCGCGGTTTGCCCACAGCTGATCGGCAGCGTTGGATAAATATTTTGCATCCACACCACCAGAAACCGTTGCGGCTCCGGCTTTTGCGGCAATTAAATTATAGAGTTTCGCCACTACTGCACCTTCTTCAGAAGGCTTGATGATCGCGCGATAATCTGCATTGGCACCCGTCATGGTCAGCATGGACTCAAACTGGTAATGACGCGACATGGTTTTCTTGGTTCCATCCACCTTACGTGTTTCCGCATACTGCTGCGAAAATTCGATTGGCGCTAACCAAGTTCCCAGGAAATCATTAGCAATGCTAACAATCACGTTGGCTTTGCTGAAATCGTAAGAAGGAATCATGGCTGTGCCGAAAGATTCCTCGTTGGCTTTTAACATTCCATAATAAGAATGTTGATCATACATCACATGCTCCGTGGTCGGATACTTGGCAATGAATTTTGCAAGAGCCGCTTTCGTGCTTGGGCTGATGATTGTATTGCTGACAATACGAATGGCTCCACTATTGGCAGCAACTCCATCCAATTTGCTGATCACTGCTTTGTCAAGTTCTTCCCAATCGGTCTTTTCACCGGCAGCCACTGGCCCGCGTAATCTTGCATTATCATATAAAGAAAGTACGGAAGCTTCAACCTGGGCGTTCGTGCCACCCATGGATACGCTTGACAAGGCATTGCCATCTACTTTAATAGGACGTCCTTCACGGGTTTTTACTACAATGCTGCAATAATCACCTCCATTTATATAAGAAGAGGCATAATAGTTGGCAATACTCGGATCTACATCAACTGGTTTATTGACATATGGAATGGCTTTTCGGATCGGTGCTTCACAGGCAGCCAATGCTGCTGCTGATACACCAAACCCCATCATCTTTAAAAAATCCCTGCGTGAATGGTCCAGGTTTTCTTCCGGTCCCGGAGCAAATTCCTCATGCGCATGTTTCACAAACGCAGGATCGTTCTTCAGTTGTTCAAGACCTTTCCAATATACCTTCTTAGTTTCCTTCATAAAGACGTTATAGCAATGCGTTGAGCGTTATTTTTAATAGTGACATTTTGCACATTCCAATCCACCAATATCTTCAACCTTCATTTTGGTTTTGCTGGACTCATTATGCAATTCTACCAACTTGTCGTAGTAGGCGTTTCCTTTTGTGTTCACATCGGTATTCCGATGGCAATCGATACACCAGCCCATTGTTAATAAAGAGTGTTGACGAACAACATCCATCTCTTCAATTGGACCGTGACAGGTCTGACACTCGATTTCACCAACTTGTACGTGTTGAGAGTGGTTGAAATACGCCAGGTCGGGTAAGTTGTGGATACGAACCCATTCGATTGGTTTGTTATTTTCATAGGCCGATACCAATTTGGCAATCTCCCCTTCACCTGTAGTGGTACCCACCTTAATCTGGTTGTGGCAATTCATACAAATATTAGGAGATGGGATATTGGCACTTTTACCTTTTAAAACGCCTGTGTGGCAATATTGACAATCAATCTCGAACTGGCCTGCGTGGATTTTATGTGAGAAAGCAATGGGCTGCTTGGGTGCATATCCCTGCTGTACACCTATTGAAAACAACCCGTTGATCACTGCCTTGAAGCTTAAAGCCGATACAATGAACACGACCACAAAAATAAACCCACGGCTTTGAACGATGGATCCGGTTGTAAAAGGTGAATGAATAATTTCTTTATCCTCCTCACTCAGTTCTTTTTGATCGAGGAAACGCTTCATAGTAGAAACCAGGAAGCCCAGAATCGCTAATAATAAAATCAGGATAATCACCATTCCAATAAGGATGGCGGTGAAATATTCAGTAGGAACTCCTCCCTGGGCAGTTGCGCCATCTCCGGTTGGAACATCGTCAATGATAATCGGTCCTTTTACAGTCTCCGCCTGAATATAGGCCAGCATGTTCATAATGTCTTCGTCCTTCAAACTGGAGAAGGAAGTCATTTGGGTTTTGCCGTAGTCGTTGTATAATTTATTTGCGTAGTCATCACCACTGGCGATCACCGCAGAAGAGTTTCTAATGAAACTATGAATCCACTCGATTGACGGGGCACGATTATACACATCGGCCAACGCAGGACCAATTAATTTTTCGTGAACCCGATGACATGTTTTACAATTTGCATCGAATAAGGTTTGTCCTGCCTGGATAGCAGCATCATCGGTAGGAATTTCCTGCGCGAAAGAAGCTAAACTTAGACTAGATAAAATGAAGGCAAGGGACAAAAACTTGGCTGGAAGTGAAGTAAGAATTTTAGTCATGTTCAGGTATAATGTCCAAATTACGACAAGTGGCACAAATCTACACTGGGAACTCGTTTTTTCAAATTTATTTTGAATTGCGGGCACCATTATTTCACCTTCATGTAACTTTTTTTCACGAACCCATTCTCGCAAACTGAAAGCTGTCTTTAATCTATGTAATTATTTAGAATGAATATAAATTATCAAGCCTTTATATGTTCACAAGAGCAGAATTACGATTTCGTGATTCTTAAACAAAAGATAAGTTCAACCCACTTCAGCATCTTCGCCTGCCCATCCTTCTTCAATCCCCAACCCAAATAATGCGAAGTCATATTTTACAGGATCAGTTGGATCTAATATCCTCAAATTGCCCGTGAGTTCGAGGGCTGTTTGCCAATCGGTAAGTTTTCGGGTAATCAATCCCAGCTTTCTTCCAACACGATCAACATGCACATCACAGGGACAAATAAGTTGGGCCGGTTTTATTTTTTTCCAAAGGCCGAAGTCTACACCACAATTGTCGGTGCGTACCATCCAACGCAAAAACATATTCAGGCGCTTACAAGTCGATTTTCGGATGGGTGTGGGGATATGTTTTTTCGTACGTTGCGGATAGTCCTCCAAACTAAATACATAATCACTAAAATAAACCAATGCATTTTCTGTACTTGGGTCATCGCTGTTAATTGGGAATGCATCTTCCAGCGAATTGTGTTGAGAATAATGCCACTTCAAAAATGCAATAAGATAAAGCGTGTCCGTGGGATTAAACGTGCGGTGTTTAAAATAGAGGAAGTGTTTTAAATCCCTATCATTGTGATGAAGAACGAATGCATGTGGATCATTGTCCATCATGGCCATTAGTTCGCGACACTTACTGATAATGGTCTTTCGTTTGCCCCACGCCAGTATGGAGGCAAAAAGCCCTGCTATTTCGATGTCTTGTTGTTTCTTAAAGAAGTGCGGTATGGTGATGGGATCATTTTCAATAAACCCAACCTGGTTATAGTGTTGAGCACGTTCATCCAGAAAACCTTTTAATGATTGCTTATCCACAACAGAATTATTTTTTGTAAGGTATCAAATACCAACGGAAAACACGAAATAAAAAAATGGAGGCAACGTCTCCACGCTGCCTCCTAACCAAACTTAATCGTACAACTTACAGATTAATTTTTTACTATCGAATGAGTGAATGAATTTCCCGCTGAGGTGAATTCTAGAATATATTTTCCATCATTCAGGTTCGATAAGTCATATTTTCTTTTCGACACTTTTTCGTTCTCGATTGTTTCCGCAAAAATAAGTTCGCCTTCTTCATTTTTGATGAGCACGTCCCAGGTCTTGTATTGCTTTCCGGAAAGTTCGACTGCTACCATATTCCCTTTTTTGGAAAGTGACGGAGCTGCAGCCAACTCTTCTTTTAGGTTAACGATTCCGTTTTCAATTGTTACAGGAACATTCAATGTTTGAGTTGATTCACTTAACTCCAATTGATATTCTCCATCAGGAAAAGCAGCCAGATCATACTTTACTTTATAGGATGTCAGGTCTTTGATGCGTTTCGAGTAATAGACATTTCCTTCTTTGTCTTTAAAAGAAATCCATACCTTACCAGAAATTTCTCCTAGAAATAATTCGATACTTTTCTCCCCTGCTACTTTTACGCTAACAGGTACCTCCGCTACAGAAACACTGGCTACTGTTAGGACCAACAGTGCCACCACGATTGATTTGTTAATTAAATTTTTCATATGTAATAAGTTTAAATGTTGTGTTCGCTTTTGAATTAATTATACCACAAAGCTAGGGTGCTGGAGGTTGACCGGCTACTGGTTGGTTCACCAGTTTATATTGTATTTTACCCTATATAAAAGTTAACATGTTAACATTGAGGTAATATTGCATTAAATTGGGTGTGTTTAACCCTAGTATTCCTGTACTGGTTTGACCCCACAAAACCGATATTTTGATATCATAAATACGATAGTGGATTAAGGATTATCATTTTTGTGATCACGGAGAAAGTAGCGGTTCAAAACTTATAAAAAAATGGAGGCAACGTCTCCACGTTGCCTCCTAACCAAACTTAATCGTACAACTTACAGATTAATTCTTCTCAACTGAATGGGTAAACGTGTTGCCATTCGTATTGAACACGAAGTAGTATTTACCTCTATTCAAGTTTGTCAAATTATATTTTCTCTTGGAAAGTTTTTCTCCGTTTTCAACAGTCTCAGTGAAAACTACCTCACCACTTTCGTCTTTAATAAAAACATTCCAGGCAGTATCAGGCTTTCCTGAAAATGCTACAGCAACCATGTTTTCTTTGCTGGAGATAGCCGGGGCGGCAACGATTTCCTCTTCTAATGTAACTGCACCATCAACGATTATTACCGGTACATTTACATTTCTGTTTGACGAAGTTAACTCCAGGCGATATTTTCCATCAGGGAAAGCTTCAAGGTTGTAATTTACAGCGTATGAAGTCAAATCTTTGATGCGTTTAGAATAGAAGATCGTTCCATTCTCATCTTGAAAAGTGATCCAGACTTTACCAGTAATTTCGCCAAAAAACAAAGCGATACTTTTCTCTCCTGTAACACTTACTTTAACGGGGGCATCTGCTGCGGAAGCATTTGCTGCAATCAGTAACATCACCGCTACCATTGCACTTTTTACTAAATTTTTCATATTCATTAGGTTAATGTTGAGTTCTTTTTCAAATATTATACTGCAAATGTATAGCGGAATTAAAGCGTGGGCTACTGTTTACTTCTCCAGAATATGTACTATATTACCCCATGTAATTTTTATGTAATAATATATGGGTAATATTACATATATTTAGGTTAACCATAACAGCAGAACATTCATACGGCATTATCATCTTTAGAAAAATTTTATTTTGAAAACCATGACAACTAAAAAATCTAAAGCGGAGTTTGAAAGTATCCAACCCTCCTTTGGAAGTTCCTTCTTTATTAATCAGTTTAATACGAAAGTCCAAAACAAGATTCCCGTTTGGCATTTTCACCCTGAACTCGAACTCGTCTATATTAATGGAGGCAGTGGAAAAAGACACGTAGGGCACCACCTCTCCTATTTTAACGATGGCGATCTGATGCTGATCGGATCCAACCTTCCCCATTCCGGATTTACAGACCGCCTTTCCGGCAACCGCTCCGAAACCATTATTCAAATGAAGCCTGATTTCCTGGGCACCAATTTCTTCGACCTCCCCGAGATGGTTCCCGTGAAACAGTTGTTCGAAAAAGCGAAAATGGGGATCACCTTTCAAGGCGTTAAAAAGGAGGCACTTGGCAAGAAACTGGAAGAGATTCCCTGGTTAGAACCCCGTAAACGTTTACTTGTCTTGCTGGATGTACTGCAAGAACTGGCGCAGTGCAAAGAATATACATTATTGAATAGTGAAGGGATTATGCTGGAAGTAAGCCCGCAGGACAATGACCGAATGAATACTATCTATAACTATGTGCGTAAAAATTTTCAACGTACCATCACCCTAGAGGAAATTGCAGAGCTTGCCCACATGACTGTTCCATCCTTTTGCAGGTTTTTTAAGCGAAAAGCAGGGAAAAACTTTACGCGCTTTGTCAATGAAAACCGGTTGGTACACGCATCCAAATTGCTTTCTGAAGAAACCACCAGCATCACAGAAATTTGCCTGGCGTGTGGCTTTAATAACTTCTCCCACTTTAATAAAGCCTTTAAGCTTTTCACTGGGAAGAGTCCATCGGCTTACCGAAACGAAGTAAGGAAAATGATCAACTAGCGACCGAAATCATCCTGGACCCGTACAATATCTTCTTCATCTGATGGATGGTCCGGATCCGTATGCTGCCAAATCTCAGCGATTACCCCCCAATTATCTAAACCTACCAATCGGTGGCGCTGACCTTGCGATAAAACAATCGTACCTCCTACGTCCAATTTGATATGTTCTTTCTCTTCATCAGTTAAACTGGAAACTACCCCCGCCTCTCCTGCCACCAATTTCCAAATTTCTGCTCTTCGGTGGTGATATTGCCAGCTTAACCGTTGATGCGGTGCTACCAATAATATCTTCGGACTCAGTTTCCTCCCTTTCTTAATCTCATCAAAGGAAAGATGTGGGAAATAAAGCTTTCCAAATTGCTGAGCCTGATCTTCCGCCAATACTAAAAATGCACCCCACGGCCGGGTGGTGTCTTTTTTCACCACAGTAAAACCGTTGGTTTTTAATTGCGCTTCAATCCGGGCAACAACCTCTTCTTTATTTTCCTCGGGAGCTATCGATACGATCATTATTTCTTCTTCTTTTTCTTTTCAGGCATTTCGCGCTTTATCAAATCATCCTGCTGAATAATGGTTGTCATTACGCTGGTTTTTCCATCATCCATACGTGTCCAGATCGGTGTGATGATCCCATTGTCGGCATCGATGTTGGTGTAATCCCCAAAGAAGGTTTCTTCTGTTGGGATAAACGGGCTTTCACTGATTTTAACATTTTTAAAAGTTCCGCCACCGTCATTTGAATACGCCAGATAAACATCGGTTTGTAAATCATCATACTCCCTGCGGTCGTAGTAGACGATGTAAATAATGCCTGTAGTATTGTCCATGGTCATCCACGGTAAAAACTGGTGCGTTCCACCCGCATCATCATTCACACGAATAGGAGTTGTCCAGTTGTCACCAAAATTGGAAGAACGCTTAAACCAGATATCCGTATCAGTTTCACCATTTTTCTGATCGGCATACACCAAATACAAACTTCCACGAAACTGACTGAAGCTATTATCGGCAATTAAAATTGGCAAACCGTTGCTACGCGATATTCCCGGTATCGACAAGTTCCAACCGCCATGTTGATCGGCAATTTCAATATCATTGGTCAACCAAGTTGCACCATTATTAAAAGAGCGATCCAAGAATATTTTATTATCAACCGACCATGCAACAAACAGCCTATCTTCCACCACCGCAGGAAATCCTCCCATGGTGGTTTGATCATCATCTAGGCAATCACCTGACAGTTGATTGATCTGAATAGGTTTGCTCCATTTTTTCCCGTCTTTGGATTCGGAAAACATAATGTTGCTTTTATGCGCCTCATCACTGCTACCGTATTTATCAAACTGTGTCCAGGTGAGGTATAGATTTCTGGTTTTGGGTTGGAGGGTGGCCCACGGTTTATCCTGATGCTTTGGTGGATTAAGACCTGCAAAAGATCCATCGCTCCAGGTCAATCCGTTGTCATTTGAAATTTGGCAAACAATCCGATCAATCCAATCGGAATCGCGCCCCCCGCCACCGGGATTTGAAAGATGAAAATTATAAAGGGTTCCCTTTTTATCAGCAAGCAACACCGGATCACCAGCAACCCCGTGAGAAGATTCCAATGTGCTTGTCTTCCAGGTTTCACCACCATCTTCGGTTACATAAATATTATTCAAAACAGAAGCCGCTACAATGTTTTTCGGGTTCTTCCGGTTGATGACAATGGTAGGTTCGCACGGTTGATAGGCACGACCCGCAATCGCACTGTCAAGTTTTATGTTTTTGAATTGTGCGAATCCCGCTGTTTCGCATAATATTATAAATAGTAAAGTCAGAATTCTCATTTTCAAAATTTCCATCCGCTAATTACGCTAAATGTAATTGGTGTTTCAAGTTTATTGTGAAAGAGGTGGAAAAAGAGGAGTGCCATCCATATAGTTTTCACTGCTTTTTAAAAATAAAAACCTTACTATTAACGCCAAAATCAAACGCATCGAATCATGAAAAATACTTTTATAATGGCACTGGCGCTCCTATTGGCGCTAACCATCACTTCGCTATCACACGCTCAGGACAAACTCAAATCCATGCCGGGCTACGATCAATATCAAAAAATTGCACCGCAAATACGGAGTTCCGTAACAACGGGAGATCTCAATGTTAAGTGGAATGCAGAGGGCAGTTCATTCGAATTTGTAAAGGATAAAAAACTTTATCGCTACACGGTCAAAACAAAAAAAACCACTGAAGTTGGTGAAGCTCCTGCTCAAGAGCGAAGAAGATACAGTGGACCTGCCCGAGGCCGTCAATATGAGTCTGCGGATTCACCGGATGGTAAACTAAAAGCCTTTACAAAAGATCGCAACATGTACCTCAGCAATGCCGATGGTAGCAATGCAGTTGCCATTACCACAGATGGCAATGAAGACAATCAGGTAAAGTATGGAATCGCCACCTGGGTGTACGGTGAAGAGCTTCGTCAAAACACCGCCATGTGGTGGTCGCCCGACAGTAAAAAAATTGCGTTTTATAAGTTCGTTGAAAAAGATGTAAAGAAATATTATGTTTTGCTCAATCAATTGGAGCTTATGGATTCGCTGGAAGTAGAAGCGTATCCAAAAGTTGGCGCTCCCAATCTTCCGGTAGAGTTAATGGTGTATGACTTGGAAACAAAAACACTCAAGCAATTTGATATTCGTGATGGCAAGCCCTTTAACGATGGTGAATTAGGAACGTACATTTATGGTATGTCGTGGACACCCGATGGCAAAGAGTTACTGTACCATAGCACCAACCGCAGGCAAAACATTATGGAGTTACGCGCTGCATATCCAACCACCGGAAAAAGCAGAACGGTTGTGCGCGAAGAATGGCTTCCCAGCTTTACTATAAACTCTCCGGAAATGGAAGTGCTCAACGATGGAAAACGTTTTATCTGGGCATCCGAAAGAAGTGGCTTCAACAATTATTATCTCTATGACTTTAGCGGCAAGTTGATCAGCACGATCACGCAGCATCCTTTTGAAGTTGCCAACATTGTGAAAGTAGACGAAAAAGAAAACATGCTTTATTACATGGCACGCAGTGGTGAGAACCACATGAAAATGCAACTGCACAAAGTAAAACTAGACGGAACGAAAGATGTTCGGTTAACTGACCCCAAGTACCATCACACGATTACACTTTCCCCCGACAATAAATACTTTGTGGATGTAGCACAAACGCATGACATCCCTCCGTTTACAAATTTGATCGATGCAAAAGGAAAAGTAGTTGCCGAGCTGGCAAAAAGCGACATGACCAAGTTTAATGAACTTGGATTGAAAAAAGTAGAAGTATTTACCTTCACTTCCGCAGATGGCGTTACCGAATTGCATGGTATGATCCATTTTCCTTCTACGTTCGATCCGTCAAAAAAATATCCTGTGATCTTAAGCAACTATGGTGGCCCGGCCACCAATGCATTCCGCGAAACGTTTACCTATCCGGATGCGCTTACCGAATATGGTTTTATCATTTTGAACATTGATGGACGCAACGTTAAGGGAAGGGGAAAAAAATTACTCGACCAACTGTATGGAAATCTGGGTGTAGTGGAGATGGATGATTTCGCTGCGGGAGTAAAGTCGTTGTATAACCGACCGTACATTGATAAAGATCGTGTGGGTGTTTATGGAACTTCGTATGGCGGAACTACTGCCGCAACGTTACTGCTTCGTTTTCCGGATGTATTTCATGTTGCAGTGGCAAACTCAGCCGTTACCGACTGGCGGAATTATGACAACATCTACACCGAACGGTTTATGAACACACTCGAAAACAATCTTAAAGGATATGAAGCGACCAGCATCATGTCGATGGTCGATAATTTAAAAGGAGAGCTGATGATTTACTACGGAACAGCCGACAACAATGTACATCCTTCTAATTCATTACAGCTAATAGATGCATTGCAAAAAGCCGGAAAAAGTTTTGAAGTGCAAATCGGCCCTGACCGCGGGCATACTGCGATGGACCGGGATCGGATGATGGAATTTTTTATCCGGCATCTGGTACTCGAGAAATAGTTTAGCAAGGTGACAAAAAATAAAAAAGGTGGTTCCGTTAACAGAACCACCTTTTTTTATTACTCAATCTTCGTGAATATCCTGTTCCACCGAATTTTGTGAAAAAAATCCGCTTCGCTATTCACCGACATCCAAATAAACAACGGCTTACCTAAAACATGATCTTCAGGAACAAACCCCCAAAAGCGTGAGTCAAGCGAATTGTGCCGGTTGTCTCCCATCATGAAATAATAATCCTGTTTAAATGTATAAGCATCAACCTGTTTTCCATCCACGTGCAACGAACCTTCATTTATCACTACCTCCTCATGACCTTCATATAATTTTATAATTTCACCATACACATGGAGCATCGAATCATTCACTATCATTTTCATCCCCTTGGCGGGAATCACAAGGGGACCATAGTTATCTTCATTCCAACGATTGTTTTTTGATTCAGGAAAAATATCTGGATGAGGTGTATCCGATGCGTAATTATCCGGAGCAACAGAAACAATAAAAGGAAGTTTACGAATTTCCTCAAGTTGCTTTTCTGTTAAGAACATCCTGTATACAACCTTTTGGTCTTCGGTATGGCCAGCACGATAATAATTTTCGGTTGTGAGGTTGAGTTTCTCAAAATGGCGTGGGTTGATTTCCTCTCGTGCTGTTACAAAATAACTGAACTTCATGTTGGTTGGATTCATCAGCGGTTGTCCATTGACGATAATCTGTTTGTCTTTAATCTCAAACACATCCCCCGGGATTCCAACACAACGCTTTACATAATAAGTTTTCAAATCAATTGGCCGTTCGATGCCGTCACTTAATTCTTTTGGTGGAATATTAAAAACAACCGGCTCTCCCCTTTCAACATTGCGCAAACCGGGAAGACGATACGAAGGCAACTCAATCCAATCCAAATAAGATGGAATTTCTGTTCCCCAAATTTTTTGATGTGTTAACGGAATTTGTAGTGGCGTTCTAGGTGTGCGGGGTCCATAATGGAATTTGCTTACGAAAAGATAATCCCCAACCAGGATGGTATTTTCCATGGAAGAGGTAGGCACGACAAAGGCCTCCACAAACGACCAGCGAAAAAGCGTGGCCACCACTACAGCAAAGACAATGCTATCGCGCCATTCAATCAGCGCGGTTTTCTTCTTTTGAGGTTTTTTCTTTTTTAAAAAATTTAGGTTCATAACGCTTTGGGTTTACCTGTGTTACGAAACGGTTGGTGATTGGGTTTAGGATATTATTTGATCGGTAAAAATTATGGTATCTATTGTTTATGAAAAATTCTATTTAAATAACCCTCCCCGCCTTCACCTCAATCTCCGAGCCTTCCGCTAAGAAAACAGACTTTGGAGTTTCCTTGTTTAAAAATTCAAATCCTGCACCATACACATCACCAAAGTC
>JBGTGG010000227.1:0-18095 GCA_041746855.1 Cyclobacteriaceae bacterium
TATCAAAAACTATTTTGCCTATTGTGAATGAAGAAATTAACCTTTACTTTGAGAGGCAAATCTTATAGTTATGAGCGATTATAGTTCATGGTGGGAAGGACTCAGTTTGATTTTAAAAATCTACTGGGGGCTCGCCATTCCCTTTACCTTGTTTTTTATTCTTCAACTCATCATGACTTTTGTTGCGGGTGATGTTATGGACGACACACCAGATGCAGAAGTGGATGCTGATTCGGGTGTGGCTTTTCAGTTCTTCACCCTAAAGAATATGGTGGCCTTTTTCACCATCTTCTCATGGACCGGCATCGCGTGTATTGATTCCGGATTATCCGTTGGTGTTTCAATATTCATCTCCACGTTGGCCGGACTTGCCATGATGGCAATTATGGCTACGTTGTTGTATTTTATTTCCAAGACCAATGTAAGTGGAACATTGAAAATGAAAAATGCAATTGGGTTGATTGGCGAGGTGTACCTAACCCTTCAAGCAAAACGGGGAAGTATCGGAAAAGTGCAAATCAAAGTACAAGGTTCGGTGCGCACACTTGATGCCCTTACGGATGATGAAGATGATATCCTTTCCGGTAAAGTGATTACCGTTACCAATATTATCAATGACAATATTCTCTTAGTTACCGCTAAATAATTTTTATGAACAGCCTATATGTACTCCCAGTTCTCGTTTTTGTCGCGTTATTCATATTTGTAATTATTGTTTCCTTCCTCCGAAGATACAAACGCTGTCCTTCTGATCGCGTATTGGTGGTGTATGGTAAAGTAGGTGGCGAGTCTGCACGCTGTATCCATGGTGGCGCTGCATTTGTATGGCCTGTCTTTCAGGATTATGCCTTCCTGGATTTAACACCCATATCCATTGAAGTAAATCTTACCAATGCGTTGAGCAAGCAAAACATTCGTGTGGATGTTCCTTCCCGGTTTACAGTAGGTATTTCTACCGAACCGGGCGTAATGGAAAATGCAGCAGAGCGTTTGCTGGGCCAGGCGAAAGATAGCATACACGATTTAGCAAAAGACATCATCTTCGGTCAGTTGCGTCTGGTGGTGGCGATGATGGACATTGAAGAGATCAACAACAATCGCGATAAATTCCTTTCTAATGTTGCTTCCAACGTAGAAGCCGAATTAAAAAAGATTGGTTTAAAACTCATCAACGTGAACGTAACCGATATCAAAGATGAGTCGGGCTACATTGAAGCGTTGGGTAAAGAGGCAGCATCAAAAGCAATTAACGATGCCAAGAAAATGGTGGCGGAGAAAAACCGGGACGGATCGATTGGTGAAGCCATTGCCCACCAGGACCAACGCGTTCGTGTAGCGGATGCCAATGCCGATGCAAAAGTAGGAGAGGCTGCTGCGATGCAGAAAGAAAGGGTGCAAGTAGCGAGTGCCGATTCGTTCGCGCAAATTGGTGAAGCCGAGGCGCAAGCAAAAGCAAACATTGGTGCTGCCGATGCAGATCGTTCAGAACGTGTTTCTGTATCAGAGGCGAATGCACGTGCTGTAGAAGGGGAGAATAAAGCGAAAATCGATATTGCCAATTCCGAAGCGGAAAGAAGGGAAAAAGAAGCAGAAGCGTTGCGCAAAGCGATCGCTGCTGAGAAAGTAAAACAAGCGAAAGCATTGGAGGAAGCTTATTCTGCTGAGCGCAATGCCGAACAAGTACGTGCCGAGCGTGACAATGCTACCCAGACGGCCAACGTAATTATTCCCGCTAAGATTGCGAAAGAAAAAATCGAGATCGATGCAGAAGCGGAAGCGGAAGTAACGCGAAGAATAGCACGAGGTGAAGCCGATGCGATCTTAATGCGGAAACAGGCAGAAGCACAAGGTATTTTTGAAATCTTAACGAAACAAGCGGAAGGTCTTAAGCAGATCGTGCATGCAGCAGGCAACAGTTCGCAAGATGCTGCCATGTTGATCATCGCGGATAAACTCCCTGAACTGGTGAGGCTACAATCCGAAGCAATTAAAAATATTAAAGTGGATAAGATTACCGTGTGGGATGGCGGCACCGGAAAAGATGGAAAAACCTCGACTGCTAATTTCTTATCAGGAATGTACCAGTCCGTTCCTCCATTACAAGAAGTATTTAAAATGGCTGGATTGGAATTGCCAACCTATTTAGGAAAAGAAGGATCGGCTGCGAACCCGGCACCGAAAACTAAGAAAGCACCTGAAGGAGATGAAAAGGGGAATCCTGAAAAAGAAAAATAAATACGTTTAGTTTAAAGAGTATAAATGCCAGAACAACGCGCACCACTATTTCTGAGAGTTTTACCTTATTTGGATTTAGCGGAAAAGATTTTTTTAACAGGAATTCTTGTTGGCTTGCTACTTAGTTATTTGAGTATGGATAAAACTGTTTTAAAGTTTTCACTCATTTCACTTTCCGTTACCTACTTTCTTTCGAGCTTTAAAGTTATTGAAATACCTAGAAAGGAAGATGAGCAATTTGGAATGACGGAGATGTTAGCGTGGTTGATTGTGCCGAAAGTATTGTGGATCGGTTATGCAGTTTCTTTGATGGGAATATATTTATTTACATTGGAGTTGGATCACGATGGCCACACCCGTGCCCTGTTGATTGGTGGGGTAACAATTGTAATTGGACTGGTTGTTTTGGGATATGCGCAACTTACCGGAACAAAGTATTTGAAGTATATACTCCCAGTGGTAATGCGTGCAATTCCCCTTTTACTTGTAGACTTTTATTTACTGTTTACTAGAAGCGTGTGATTACAAACCCACGCCAATCTTAACCCCAATCTTTGGATAGATTCCCTTAAAGGAGGGATCCACAATTTCGGGATACTCTACCTTTGCTGCGTTGTCTGGATAGACAGGAATTCCTAATGCACCTCCAACAAACATATCCAGATGTATTATCTGCCATATTGTTTTTTGGATACCGAGCGTAAAGGAAGGACTAAAGCTCCATAGCTCCGTTTCTTCAACATTGTTTCCAGAATAGTTATCGTAGGTTTCTACTTTGTAATAACCTCCTTTAAACCCGATGGAGTAATAGGCTCCCAAAAAATTCCTTTTTCTGATCTTCATGGGAACGAAATATTTCCGGTATGCGATTTCCCCGTATCCGCCTGAATAGCTTTCGTACCAGTTGCTGTTTTGGGTACGAATCCCGGCATCAAAATTAAAACTCCTTGAAAAATCCGAATTGAACGTTTCAATACCTAGTTGGAAAGTGCTTACAAAAAATGCCTGGGGATAGATTTTGATGAGTGTCTTTGGCATTTGAAAGTCATCATCATTTTGAGCTTGCGCGAATGAACATACCGCAATCAGGGCGAGTAACGTGAGGGTTTTCTTTATCATGTTTTTAACCGTTAACTTATTATCAAGGCTAATAACGTAAATTTTTTCAAACTTATTGTTCGTCTACCCGCTCTATTTCCGCACCTAGCTTTTTCAGCCTCCCATCGATATCCTGATAGCCGCGGTCAATTTGGTCGATATTGGAAATAATGCTTTCGCCTTGGGCAGAAAGCGCGGCAATCAATAAAGAAACACCCGCACGGATATCCGGTGAGGACATGCTAATACCGCGAAGGGATTGCTTGCGGTCCAGCCCGATAACCGTTGCACGGTGTGGATCACAAAGAATAATTTGTGCACCCATATCGATTAGTTTATCAACAAAGAACAACCGACTTTCAAACATTTTTTGATGGATTAACACAGTGCCTTTTGCCTGCGTGGCCACCACCAACACAATACTCAATAAATCAGGGGTAAAACCCGGCCATGGCGCATCACTGATGGTAAGAATTGAGCCGTCAATAAACGTTTCGATTTCGTAATGATCTTTTGAAGGAATGTAAATATCATCTCCTTTGATCTCTAATTTAATACCCAGCCTTCTAAATACTTCGGGTATCATCCCCAACATATCTACACGACAATTCTTAATGGTGATTTCGGATTGTGTCATCGCGGCAAGGCCGATAAAACTACCAATCTCGATCATGTCCGGAAGTAAAGTGTGTTCGGTTCCTTTCAATTCTTTCACACCTTCAATGGTAAGAAGGTTGGAACCAATGCCTGAAATGTTGGCGCCCATTCGGTTGAGCATCATACACAGCTGTTGCAGATAAGGTTCGCACGCAGCATTGTAAATCGTGGTGGTACCTTCTGCCAATACTGCGGCCATCACAATGTTTGCCGTTCCGGTTACGGAGGCTTCATCCAACAGCATATAACAACCTTTCAGTTGGGTTGCGTCAATGTGAAAGAGATGGTCTTCTGAATTGAAATTAAATTTTGCTCCTAATTTTTGAAAGCCGATGAAGTGCGTATCAAGTCTTCTTCTTCCAATTTTGTCACCGCCTGGTTTTGGGAGACTGGCCTTTCCAAAACGTGCGAGAATGGGTCCTAACAACATCACGGAACCACGAAGTGCAGAAGCTTTCTTTCTGTATGCATCTGATTCCAGAAAATTTATATCTACTTGATTGGCCGTGAACCGGTAGGATTCAGGTCCAAGTTTTTCGACCTGGCAACCCAGGTCGCCTAATAGTTCAATGAGTTTATTGACATCCCGGATATTGGGGATGTTGTGAATGGTAATGGGTTGTGAACTGAGCAATGTTGCACTGATAATTTGGAGTGCTTCATTTTTGGCGCCTTGCGGAGTGATCTCTCCGGAAAGTTTTTTGCCACCGCGGATTTTAAAAACTGCCATGCTTGATTAATTTCTTGGAAGGTAAATCCTTCCCATCGTTAAAAAATTTACTGGGGAAAGATACTACTTTCAGTTTGAAACCACATGCCGAACTATTGATCTCTTCTTCTGCGATTGTTGTTGTTACTGCTCTTCTTGAAATTACGATGTCCGCCCTGACGACCACCAGCATTGGTTGGTTGTGGCCGGGTTGGTTTACGCTTTTCGCGATACAGCATTTCAAACAGGTTATCTTCTTTTACCTTATCGAGTTCCAGGGTGAGTTCACCATTGGATAACAAGGCGATATCTTTTAAGATTACAGCATCATCCAACGTTTCTTTGTGCCAACTGCCGTAAAATGTTTTCATCAATTTGCCAAGATACACGATGGCTTCATCGCGGTCTTCTTTGCTTTCGATTTTAAGTGCTTCTTTTACAAGCTTTTCGATGTTCTTGCCATAATGTTTGTAGCGGATCCTACTTTGTGGATATTCTACTTTGCGCGGTTTCTTAAATAAGATGTCACGTTCCGGAACCGGGTAGGGGCTATTGATATCCAAATTAAAATCAGCGATGATGAACAAATCATCCCATAAACGTTGCGGGTTTTCCGGTTGGTCTTTTATGGAAGGGGTAAGTTGGCGAATCAACTCCAATAAGGTGTGCGCCATTTGAGTACGTTTTTCCTTATCGCCTTCTTGTCGGATGTATTCGATTAGTTTTTGGACATTGCGCCCGTATTCTTTTAAGATAATAGCCTCGCGTTGACTGTTGTACTCCAAACTCATGTGTTATAATTTTTAAAATTTTAAGGCTTTAGAAAGCTCAGGTTATCGGTTGCTGTATTTAACTTTTAATCCAACATGAAGTATTCGTGCTATTGCCTTTCTTTAGATTTGTGAACATTCATACCTGGATCTTGTCTGTACTGCTTGCAAATAAGCCTTTGGATTGGATAATTGGCTTAATTGGTCATTAATTATGTATCCTGAGTTTGGCAAAGCTAAGCAATAACGTCTTTTCACCAAAATCATCGAAATTAATCTTTGCTTTGCGGTCAGCGCCCGATTCATCCATTTGCACCACGGTGCCGAAACCAAACTTCGGGTGCTCCACTTTCATCCCATCCGATAACCCGGAAGTGTCGCTTGGGGCAAAATTAGCAGGGGCTTTGTACGTGCTCGTTCTTTTGGGAGCCTGCGAGGAGGAGGTCGTTTTTCGAATTCCATTCACCAGGCTCTTGGCATAATTGCTGACCGGGGCTTTTTCTGACTGAAACCCTTTGAATTTGGTGCTCACTTTCAAAAAATGTGAATCGATATCATCCAAAAAGCGACTCGGTTCACAGTTTTTCAGACGCCCGAAGCGATAGCGGGTAAGCGCATACGATAAAATCAGTTTTTCTTTTGCGCGCGTAATGGCAACATAAAAAAGCCTTCTTTCTTCTTCCAATTCCGCTCGGCTGCTCAGCATCATTTGTGATGGAAATAAATCTTCTTCCAACCCAACGATATAGACGTACCTGAATTCCAATCCCTTCGCCATGTGGATCGTCATTAACGTCACTTTTTCAGGGTCTTTGTCTTTGTCTTCGTCCTGGCCCGTAATCAGTGAAACTTCCTGAAGGAAAGCACCCAAACTTTTATCTTCTTTTTCGGGGTCATCCACATATTCTTTGATGGCGTTCAATAATTCCTGAACGTTTTCATACCGGCTCAGTCCTTCGGCAGTTTTGTCTTCGTACAATTCTTTTAATAATCCTGAACCCTTTGCAATTTCATGGGCGGCTTCATAGGCATCTTTTTGAGAGATGATAATGCTGAAGTGTTTGATCTTGCTTACAAAATCATCGATGGCTCCCGACAACCGACTTCCCAGAAATGAAGTTGCGTTTTCCAGCACTTCCCAAATGGAAATTGCATGATCGTTTGCCGCTACAACCACTTTGTCGATGGAAGTATCCCCTATACCACGCTTTGGATAATTGATGATCCTTCGGAAAGAAGCTTCATCTTGCTGATTGATGGTGTACCGGAGGTATGCGAGTAAGTCTTTGATTTCTTTGCGTTGATAAAACGAAAGTCCGCCTACCACTTTGTATTTAATGTTCATCCTGCGCAAGGCTTCCTCTATGGCGCGCGATTGACTATTGGTGCGATAAAGAATAGCAATGTCGCTGTACTTGAGCTGATGTTGCATCTTCTCCTCAAAGATAGAACTTGCGATCAGCTTGCCTTCTTCGTTATCCGATACTGATTTGATCAACTCAATAAGTGAACCTTCATCATTGGCCGTCCAGACATTTTTAGGAAGTTGGGCTTTGTTTTTCTTGATTACCGAATTGGCAGCGTTTACAATATTTTGAGTGGAGCGATAATTTTGTTCCAGTTTGATAATTTTCAAATCAGGATAATCGCGCTCAAAGTTGAGGATGTTGGTAATGTCTGCACCGCGAAAGGCATAGATACTTTGTGCGTCATCACCCACTACGCAGATGTTGCGCTTTACAGCCGATAGTTTTCGAATGATAAAATACTGGCACAAGTTTGTATCCTGAAACTCATCCACCAAAATATAATGGAAGCGGTGTTGGTATTTATTCAAGACTTCAAGATGTTCCTTGAAAAGTTTATCGGTATTGAACAATAGATCATCAAAATCCATTGCCCCGGATTTAAAACACCGCAGCGCATAGGTTTTGTATATTTTTCCAATTTCGGGTCGCATGTTGGCGGCATCGTCACCCATTAATTCAGGGTGTGCTAGATAATCCTGCCAGCCTATCAGGCTGTTTTTTGCTGCAGAAATTCGATTATAAACCGTATTTACTTTATAGACCGCATCATCCAACCCCATTTCTTTGATAATCTTTCGCAGGATGGATTTGGAATCATCTGTATCGTATATAGTAAAGTTGTTGGGGTAGCCCAGGTGATGTGCTTCAGACCGGAGGATGCGGGCAAACACCGAGTGAAAAGTTCCCATCCACAGGTTTCGTGCATCAGAGCCTACTACTTGTTCCAAACGATGGCGCATTTCTTTAGCGGCCTTATTGGTAAAAGTAAGCGCGAGAATATTGAAGGGATCAACATTCTTTTCCATAAGGTGCGCAATGCGGTAGGTAAGCACCCGCGTTTTTCCTGATCCTGCACCGGCAATGAGCATACAGGGTCCATCGGTATTGATTACGCCCTCGCGTTGAGGTTCATTGAGTGATTCTAAGTAGTTTGACATAAACGCCCGCAAATTAATTTTTTTTAATTCAATAGACGAACCGAATTCGTTGTGCCGACAGAAATAGTCACATTAATAACCAAGTAGGTTCTAAACATCCTGAATATTTGGAATGTTCATCTTTGGAATGTTCATGCAATATGTTGGCACAGAAAAATCAACTACCTTTGAAAAACCTGTTTTAATGTTGAGTTCCGCTACTCCAACTTTTTCAAAAGATTTTCTTAAAGACGATTTTGTTGTGACGGCTGCTGAGCCCTGGTTTAAAGCAAAGGTTCAAGTGATCCATCAGTATATGGAAGCTTTTATTGGCAATGTCTCCGGACGCGTGGATGATTTGGTAGTGGTGGATTTATTTTCCCGTAATGGTTTTTGTTCCACTGGCCATCAGCGTGACATCTTTCCCGAAAGTATTCTTTCGCTGCTGGCCGCGAAGCTTCCCGTTTCGAAGTGGATTTTATGTGAAGAGGACATCGAAAATGCCAAAGCCCTAAAAATCAGGATCAACCGCCATTTCCGGAAAGAGAATGTGCTGATTTTTGAACAACATCCTTCCGCATTGATCGATAAGTTTCGGTACTATGTACCGCAGAGCAAAGGCAAGTATAAGGTGGCAACACTTTGTATTGTTGATCCTTTTAATTTTAAAATTGAACTTTCAGTTCTGGAAAAATTAGCTGGACTTGGGTTTAGTTTTGTGATACCGTATACGTTTACACTGAATAGTAAAATCAATTACACGCATTACTTGTCAGAAAAGGAAGATCGCATTAAGAAATACCTGGGAAATTCTTTTGAAGCCGATAAACTAAAAGAAGTCACCAGTAATGAACAATTCTATAAAAAGATTGTGAAGTATCACCAAAACAGGATGCTGACCATTGGCTTGTCAACTTCCCTTTCGGCACATAAACTGGAATCGAACCTGATGGAGTTGCCAGTGTATTATGTTGGAATGTACTCCAAAAATTTCTCAACGCGAATCATCCAACAAGAGGTAAAACAATCAGCGCTGGTGCAAATGGGTTTGTTTTAAGGGATTCCGCGTACTGAATGCCGGAGGATTTATTTTGTAATGGTATAATCGCTAATCAGAAGTTGAGCAGAGAGGTTTAATCTACTCGCGAGGCTTCTTATCATTTCCACTGTAAGCTTTTTCTTGCGGTTAAGTATTTCGGAGACACGGCTTTTACCACCGATAATGCCTACCAAATCTTTTTGCTTCAAATCCATTTCCTCCATCCTTATTTTAATAGCTTCAATTGGATCAGGCGCATCAATTGGATAATGTTTGTTTTCATATTCGTCAATTAAAAGCCCGAGAACATCGGCTTCATCACTTTCTGCGGTGCCAATTTTAGCATCAAAAATTTCATCTAATCTTTTAAGTGCTTTCCGATAGTCCTTTTCTGTTTTTATAAGTTTTAATTCCATGATTACCAGTGTTTAAATAGTATTTGCATCAATTTTATCATATTCAGCATGGGTACCAATAAAACGGATGAATATCCATTGTTTCTTAAAGTTGAACTTAGCAATAAGTCTGTATGCGTTTCCTTTAATATTGAAAACGATTCTTTCATTTTTCAATACACTGGCGGTTGCATACGTTTTTCTAACATCGGCTGGTGTTTTCCAATCGCTGTTTTTTGCTGTATCATACCATGTTTTAAGATATTGTTCTGAATCAGCATGTTTTTTCCAATATTCCCGTAAATTACTTTTGGCAAATATCCTTTTCATGCAACGTTCCTAAATCGTAAAAGTATTAAAATAGTTCCACATTAGAGAACTTTTTTAATACTTATTGTTGAATAAAGAGCTTAATTTTGATCCTATGATACAAGTAGGGGATATATTGGTTTCGGATGACATACTTGAGAAGGAGTTTGTATGCAATCTAGAAAAGTGCAAAGGAGCATGTTGTGTAGAAGGGGATTATGGAGCGCCTCTGGAGCAGGATGAATTGGATATGTTAAGAGAAACCTATCCGAAAATTAAAGACTATTTGACCCCGGAAGGGATTCGTGCCATTGAAAAACAAGGAACTTATGTTCTCGATCCGGATGGCGACTATTCAACACCCACCATCGGAGGAAGGGAGTGTGCCTACGCGATTTATGACGACAAAGGGATTTTAAAATGTGGCATTGAACATGCGTGGAAAGAAGGAAAGACTGAATTTCGAAAACCTATCTCCTGTCATCTTTATCCCATTCGGATCACGAAAAAGAAGAACTTCGAAGCGATCAATTATAATAAATGGAGCATTTGCTCGCCTGCATGTACGTTAGGAAAGGAGTTGGAAGTACCACTTTATAAATTTTTGAAAGAGCCCTTAATTAGAAAATACGGTGAAGCGTGGTATACAGAACTTGTGGAAGTAATTGAGATCCTAAATAACGAAAAAGGAAAAAAGAAAAAGCCTGAAAAGGGAAAATAGATTTTAATTGAAAGTTAAAATCTATTTTTCGATAAGTTTAAGGAGTGCCAAAATATCTGCATCGGAGATGTTCTCTTGTTCTGATTTGTCGTAGATAGCAAGAAGGTAAACAAGGTTGCCTTCCACATAAATGTGGGTTATTATCCTTCCTCCGCCAGATTTTCCTTTACCCTTGGAGGCGATTGAAAAGCGAAACTTAAAGCAATTATTGCCCATTGGTGTTCCAGAAGTTGGCGAATGAGCCAAAATACTACCAAGCTGTGTTATTTCATTTTTTAAAGAAGGATATTTTTTAGACAGACGTTTAAGTTGTCTATCAAACGGAGCAATGGTAACAACGCTATAACTTATCGAGCAACTCGCTGAGTGGTTTAGGTTTTAGCTTGCCGTGTTTCGCAAGGTTTAAGTTTTGTACGGCCAATTCAATTTCTTTCAACAATGGTGTTTCTGTAGTAAAAGGTTTTGCTTTTACGAATGAGAAATTTTTAAGTACTTCTAAGAAGAAGGGAACTTTATCATCTTCGATCTCCAGTAGTATTTTCATGATATTTTAAAGTAATTGCCGTGAAAGCCACTTTCTGTTAATAGCGGGCAAAGGGACTTAGTTGCTTTTGCAAACCCCCATATCGATTCTTCCTGAGCTGATGGTCTTACCAAGTTCGCCAATATTCCCGCCTGCTAAAATAATATCACGATCAGGGCCTGATTCTGCTAAATGCACTTTAATGCTGGCTTCCATTTCAATTAAATCCTGATAGGAAACACTGGACTCATCAGCTAGTTGAGTAAGAATGGTTTCACTTTTTCCGGTCTTGCCAAGCACCGGATTTAAAACCGCATAAATTTCGGCTCCTGGTGCGCTGATATCGCCTAAATGAAGGTGCACAGGATGTAGGATTTCCCCTTCTGTTCCTGATAAAGAAATGAGAACAGCTGTATTTCCAAGGGTACGTTCCTTAAAAGTGACAGTTCCGTTAATGGCATATTGGGAACCGGGTTGAAGGGCATAAACCACTTCCCTTCCTGTGAATTCGCTTTCGGTAACTGCATTTTCCTGGCAACTGGCCAAGATAATGATAACAAGGAGGCAAACTATTATTCGATTCATACACCTATCTTTGAACAATAAAGGAACTAAAAATTAACCACTTCGCCAATAACAATCTGGTCAGAAATTGGTTCCTTTTTACCATATTGGCATGGAAGTGGTAATAAAACGAAATCTATTTGATAATTATTATTCTGTGAACCGGCCTATTGTCTTACTCCTTTTTATTCTCACATCTTGTGGCACCAAACCGCCACTGGATACAGCTCCGGCAAAGCCAGCATGGCTAGGGGTTAAGCCCTACAAACCTGGCTATTATACCGGTATTGGCCACGCTACAAAAGGGGACAACAACTATATCCAGGTTGCGAAAAAAAGTGCGTTGGATGATCTTGTATCCGAAATCAGTGTCACCGTTTCAAGTGCTTCGGTGTTGACGATGATCGATACGGACAAAAAATTCCAGGAGCGGTACGAACAGATTATCAAAACAACGGCCGAAGATAACATCAAGGAATTTGAGTTGGTGGATGCATGGGAAGATGGCTTAAACTACTGGGTATATTACCAGCTTTCGAAAGAGCGGTACCGCCAAATCAAGGAAGAGGAAAAGCGAAATGCGGTCGCTTTAGCTTCCGATTTTTTTGATCGGGCAAAACAAGCAGAACGTGAAGGGTTGCGCATCCAGGCCATCCGTTATTATTTCCAGGCGTTCCGAAGTGTGGAACAATACCTTGCCGATGCCATTAAGATTAAGCGGGAAGGAAGTGATATTTTGCTCCTCAATGAAATTTACGGAAACATTCAACGCCTGTTGAATTTAATAAACC
Organism: Cyclobacteriaceae bacterium; assembly: GCA_041746855.1. Classification (GTDB taxonomy): domain Bacteria; phylum Bacteroidota; class Bacteroidia; order Cytophagales; family Cyclobacteriaceae; genus JBGTGG01. The sequence continues at coordinate 12,258 of JBGTGG010000227.1, forward strand.
TGAGTGTGCAACCCTCTCAAATTGTTGTGAACAGGCGTGTTCGGATCAGCGATCAACCGATCATGCTTTCCACATCGTTTCGCGATGAGATTGGCGTTGCTGCAGGTGTTCCGGTAAAGGCTTTTTTTGGAAAAGGATCCGGGGTTGTTTTTCCAACCTATAAAACCAACGATTTGCAACAAGCGAAAATTTTATTGAGCAAGATCAATTCACGTGATGTTGAACAAACCATTGAGGTTACGTGTGACCTCGATGAGCTGAGCAATCTGTCGGAGTCAGCTGTTTATAAATTAGTTTCCAGTACGTTTAGTGTACCTACCGCCAAAGTTTTGTTAAAGGTGCAGCGACCGGTTGTTTATCTCACGACAGATGAAAAGAATTTTGGTTTAAATAAAAACTCTAAGCAGTTGTCCAATAAAATAAAGAACCTGTTGGCCGTAGAAGGATTTGAGTTTACCGGGGACCGGGATGCTGCGGAACTGTGGGTTGATGTGAAAGCCGATTCGGAGCAGGGTTCAGTTTCGGGAAGCATCTTCATTACCTATTTGAATGGGTTGATTCGGGTGGCGGATATCAATGATGGAAAAGAAATTTACAGCACCACGCTGGACCGTATCAAAGGATATGGGCTGGATTATGATCGCTCGAGTCAGGATGCATATAATAAAGCAGTGGAGGCACTCGAAAAAAATCATATAACCGACTTGTTAAACACGATTTTGCAATAAATCAATAGCATTGTTTTAAATTGGTATTGAAATTGCCTAATCCCTTAAAAAAAACTGAAAACTAAAAATTATCTACCATGAAAAAATTAGCTTACTCGTATCTGACATTATTTGCGCTGATTGCGCTTTTTGCTGTTGGTTGCAAATCGAAGAAAATACCAAAAGGAGAAGTGGAAATTAATGTTCCTTGTTCCGGTCCGGATTTCTTCACAACCAATAAATTTTTCCGCGCAAACTCCATTGGGGAAAGCATGGATCAGGTTTCTTCCAAAAAGAAAGCACTATCCAATGCCCGTGGTGAACTTGCTGCAAGTATCGAAACCACTGTGAAAGCGGTTACCGACAACTATGTGAACTCGCGCGAGATGAACAACAAGGAAGAAGTGGAAGAGCGCTTCGAACAATTGAACAGGGAGATTGTAAATCAAAAACTTACAGGTATCAAAACAATTTGTGAGAAGTTGGTAAAAACGGATGGCGGAAATTACAAAACCTACATTGCGATTGAGCTATCGGCTGATGATTTAGTTGCGACCTACAATGAGCGGATGTCAAAAGATGATCGCTTAAAAATTGATTATGACTACGAAAAGTTTAAAGAGACTTTCGACAAGGAAATGGAGAAAATGGGGAATAACTAGTTCTAAATTTTTATTTCAATTTCTTTCTGTTAAAAAAGGAGGCATCGTTTAGGATGCCTCCTTTTTTTGTTGCTAGCAACTAATAACTACTCCAAGCCAATCATCATGAATGCACCCCAATAAATAGGCTCCGGGTACTCTGTACGCAATTCGATTTTTGCATCCATAAAGCTTTGGCGCATGTTGCCGCTGTTCAACCATTTTTGATAGAACTTGAGCATTAACTTTTGCGTGGCTTCATCATCAACTTTAAACATACTCATGATCAAGACTTTTGCGCCTGCTACCAGAAATGCCCGCTGCAATCCATAAACACCTTCACCAGATTCCAATTCACCGAGCCCGGTTTCACAGGCACTCAATACTACTAAATCTGTTTTGTCAAGGTTTAAACTCATGGCTTCGTATGCCGTGAGAATGCCATTCTCCATATTATAATTGTACTGTGTCTTATCGAGTAAGTCGCCTGCACCTTTTAACAACAACCCGGTACGCATCAAGGGGTTTTGGGTCAATGCATTTTCGTTGCCTTCCATTTCATCTTCCAGGGTGAGCTCTTTGCTGGGTTTGTAAAATCCATGCGTAGCGATGTGGAATATTTTCGGACTGTTCAATTCCTTTACTTGTTCTTCTGTTGCTGTCTTCTCAACATATTGGCTGGTTACCCAACCTTTTTGCTTCAACATAAACTGCAGTTGGTTTACTTCTTTTTCTGTGCCCGGCAAGGGGGAAATCGAATGATCGCCAGAAGCAGATGCATAAAAGGTTGGATTGCCAAACATAAAAGCGGTGTTGCCTTCAGCCTTCCGATTGCTCTTGATTTTGTTTAGATACAAATCTTTTGTGTTGCTGACCAACACAATATTGGAGTTGTCGATAATATATTTTCCATCCGGTGTTGGGATGGCCTCCAGATTGATTTGATTGTAAACACCATCAGCAGATAAGAAGATTGCAGAAGTTTGACCGATTTCTTTTTGGATCGGTGCCCAGAAAACATTGTAGGAAATGTTGTCATGGATTTTACCCATGATGGCATTCCGGTAGTATTTGAAGAACCGCGTTTCCATGCGGGCGCCATCTTTTAGTAAAATGGTTTTTGGCTTCGGAAAATCCTTCTTTAGATACATGGCAGCATACACTACCGAATCTGTAAAAATATGGTTGAAGTGGCGGTAGCGTATCATTTCTATGGCGACTTCATTATCTTTTAAAGATTTCCGAACATTATCAAACGATATTCTGGAAGCTTCAAAACTTTGCCCGAACATTTCAGATTTCTGGCTCAGCTCTTTTTCCAGACGTTCGACTTCCTGATTTAAAGAGGCTGGGTCTATTTCATTTTCGATCAGTTGATCGGGGCTCATGGATAACGCGAGCGTAAGGAGTTCTTTCTTCTCTATCCAATCACCATACTGCGCTTTAAGAGTCTCATCTGTGCTACTCATGATCCGTTCCCGGATTTTAATGGAGGTATTTAACAACAACGCCTTTGTGAGGAGTTGGTAATCATAAACTTTACTGCTCAGGTCTTTAAAATCCTCCATATTCGAGAACGCCAGTGTATAATAAAATTCAAAATCAGTGCGAATCGTGTTCCAGTATTTTGCTTTTAGGTTTTCACTCAATGCCGGAAAATATATTTTAATATAATTTTCATAGTTGCCCAATGCTTCTTCAATCAATTTTTTTGATTGCTTGTAATTCTTTTTCATATACTCAACCCGACTGAGTTTGGAGAGTACTTTTACGTACTCCGGGTGGGAGCGACTAAAATAAGATTCATATAGGGACTTTGCCTGATTGTAGAACTTCTCAGCATTTGCATAGTTCTTTTGAAAATAGTAAACATCGCCTGTTAGGGAATAGATGCTTGCGGCATTAATGCTATTTCTTCCGGATTTTTCCAGCCATATTTTTTCAGCAACTGTTAAAGAATTGAATGCGAGATCATATCGTTTTTCAGAAATATAGAGTACCGCAATATTTTTCATAACATCTGCATAAAGCGGATTGTCGGCTCCAACTTTCTTGGCGGTGATTTCTTTAGCTTCCAGTAATAGTTTTTCAACTTCCTTTCGATTGCCACCTTTATGGAATTTGATTAAGGCTAATTGTGAAATGGACCGGGCCACTTCAATATGTTCTCTTCCAAATTGCTTTTCCTGACTGGTGAGTGCTTTGGTGATATTGGTTTCGGCTTTGTCATAATCGCCCAGTTTATAATAGATGTCACTGAAAAGTTTTTGGGTGGACGCTGTTTTAGTGGAGATTTCCCCGTAGGCACTGACGGCAATTTTATTGGCGCGCTGGGCAATATTTTCAGCTTGGGTATATTCCCCGCGGGCCAGGGCAATTTGTCCTTTGTTGACCAAAGGTTCGATTAAACGAATTGAATTTTTTCCGTAGAGTTTTTCGTATTCCGGGATGAGTGCATTGAGTAACTGATCGGTTTGTGAATAACGACCGAGTTGAATCAATAAGCTTGAAAGTTCTTCTGCGGAGGTTTGTTCATTTCCAATTTCAACCTTTGCCTTTCCTATTATTTTTCCTGTGCGTTTTAAGTTTGCCTGCGCCTCATCAAACATCCCGAAGATACCATACAACTTCGCTTGAGTTTCAATGGCGGCTACATACGCTCCGATCCATTTTTCTTTTTTTCTTTCTCCTTCAAGGATTTTTATAGCCGCTTTTAGATTTTTATCGGCATTTTCATAACCTCCAACCTTGAGTTGAAGATTAGCTACTTTTGTTAACTCCACTGCATAGGATGGATGTGAATCCTCATAAGTAAGTACTGCTGCCTCGGTTGCAAAATCAAGCAAGGAAGTTGCCTCTTTGTATTGATCAGTAAGTTCAGCCCAAGCAGCTAAGTGGTTTAAATTTTCTAGCATGTCCTTATGCTGAATTCCAATATTTTTTGAAACGCCCTCATACCAATTCTTTTTATAGATCGCTCCAGCTTCTGCGATTTTATTAGTAAAGTCAAGATAGTAGTTGGCGAGTTGGATCATTGCCAACTGATATTCAGGAGAACCTTCCCCTGTAAGTTCTTTTATCACTTCATTTTTTTGATTTAGGTATTTCTCAACACTTGCATAGTCTTTTTCTTGGAGCGACATATATTCCAAGAAGTCAAGTATGCGGATGGTGGTGGGATAATTTCTGGGAAGTGACTTTGTGTTCAATGCAACTAAAGCATTTTTTTCTAAATTTTTGGTTTTATCCCTGTTTAGCTTAGCATCGAATTCAACAGCCTCCATTTTAATAAGGTGAACGCTGTTCTTAGGAAAATATTTATTCAGTATCTTTTGATATTCAAGTTTGGTATTTTGATAGCGTGCCCGACTTTCACTTTCCAGTAGTTCTTTTAGGTAGCTTAAATAAATTTCGTGTGCTAAATTATTCGTAGGGTTTGTTTTCTTTTTTAAACTATTTAAAATGTTATCAAATCCCAGGTGTTTCTCGCGGTTCTCGTTGTGATAGTCTTGCAGTGTTTTTCGGTAGAGATAGCGAAGATTTATTTCTGCCATACTGGTCTCGCCAAGTAACTTAGAGTTTCTTCCCATCCAATTTAGTGCTTGATCAAAAACACCAAACGCATCTTCATCACCTCCGATGGTGGAAACCTTCCCCATCTTCGCATATGCCAATCCTTTTAAAGTCAAAAATTTCGCATAGTCGTTATGGCGTTGATAAACTTCAGAAGGCTCCAGTCTGTTGGTTTTTACTTTTCCATCTTCAACATAAGACTCCTTTTCAACTGCTCTTCCGAATATTAATTTATCGTTTTCTGCGAGGATCTCCAGCGATTCATGGGTATACCCTTGTCCGATTAGTGCTTCACTCTTTACCAATGCAAGCTTTACTTTATCTTCTGGCTTCACATCGGACGCGAGGCCCGACAATGAATCCGCACGGTGTGCATAGTGTGCACCCAAGCGGTAGTTACCATATTCATTGTAAAGAGTGGCTACATTAAGAAGCGTATTAATAAAAGCACTTGAGTTTTCGCCACTACTGGCAAGACTGTTGTCGAGTGCAGTATTTAAACTGGGTTCAAATCCATCGAGTGTGCCTAATGCAAGTTTTAGACGCGCATCGCGCAAGTAATAGGTAGCGAGATAAACATTTTGAGCGCCCAGCTTCGGAGTAATTTGCCCTTTATACTTTGTCAGAAATTTGGTGGATTTTGTGAAATCCCCTGCATTGTAGGATGCATCTGATTTGTTCAGGAACTTTTGCAGCTTTTTCTGTGCAAGTAGTTGCGGAGTGGAGCAGAGGAGGCAAATCAGGAAACTAAAAAGCAGAAACCGAAACGCTTTCATAGAAAAGGGATTTTTTAAAATGAACCTCTAATTTAAGGAATTCAAAATTGATTCACGCTAATCAACGGGAAGCAATAAGTTTTTGCAGGATATTTTTTGCTGCTTCCGAAATGATTGTTCCCGGGCCAAAAATGAAGGATA
>JBGTGG010000228.1:0-3182 GCA_041746855.1 Cyclobacteriaceae bacterium
AACGTGATGTTGGCAGCCGCAGGCATGAACTTCAAGCGGATGCTCAACAAGTGGAAAGTAAATCCACTTGTCTTTTTGTCTCAATTTTTCACTACCATTATCCGGTTATTGATCCCATTTAAAAATTCCTTATCCATGAAATTGAGTTTTTAAGGGACGACTACTTAGAGTAAAAAGTCAATTACTTGATAACCTTCAATCGGATGTACTCCCCCACCCCGGATTTCATTCCGGAGTCTTTTGCTTTTGAAATTTAAGATAGCGGAACATAGTCAGGCATGGGGCTCTCAGTAGTAAAATTCTTTACCTTTGAAACCCATTCATTCCTAATTCAGTTGACATTCCAGCATGGATAAAGTAAACCTTCAGGAAAAACTAAGCCAGTTTCAGGATCATTGGAACCCACGGATTGCCGGTGAACTCAACGGACAGCACGTGAAACTCGCTAAACTTAAGGGTGAGTTTATTTGGCACCACCATGAGCATGAAGATGAGCTGTTCCTGGTCATTAAGGGTGCACTTAAAATGGAATTCCGGGATCGAACCGAAATCATCACCGAAGGCGAATTTATTATTGTGCCTAAAGGTGTAGAACATAAACCCGTTGCGGAGGAAGAAGTCCACGTGATGCTATTTGAACCTGCTTCAACCCTAAACACAGGCAACATCGAAAACGAAAGAACAAAGAAAAACTTAGATCTTATATAATGGCCGAAGAATTAATCATCTCCTCTACTTCTGATAAAAAAGAAAAATACGCATCCCTGCTTCCACAGATTGAAGGGTTAATTGCGGGTGAACCAGATGTGATCGCCAACCTTTCGAATATAGCCGCTGCGCTAAAACAAGGAATGAATTTCTTTTGGGTAGGATTTTATCTTGTGAAAGAAAATCAATTAGTGCTCGGCCCATTCCAAGGACCAATTGCCTGTACACGAATCAATTTTGGAAAGGGCGTATGCGGAAAATCCTGGGAAGATAAAAAAACTATCATCGTTTCGAATGTGGATGAGTTCCCTGGACATATTGCGTGTAGCTCCGCTTCAAAATCTGAAATTGTATTGCCGGCTTTTAAAAACAATGAAGTCGCGCTGGTGTTGGATGTCGATAGCGATCAACTCAACGACTTCGATGAGACCGATCGCGATGCGCTCGAAAAATTAATGCGCACTATTGAGAAATTCCTGTAATGAGCAACAACCTCGAAAGTTTTTATCAGGAGAAAATTTCTTTCTTCAAAAAACAAATTTCTGAAATCAGTAAAAAGACAACCACAGTTTCGTGGGCACGTGTCAGTATTGCGCTCGTCACGGTATTGTTGATTTACTTACTTTTTAAAAATCCTGCATTTATCTGGTTGGTGTTATTGGGTACGATTGGCTATATGTACCTGGTTTCGATCCATGAAAAACTCAGGTATCAACTTAGTCTTGCCAAAAATCATTTGATTATTAATGAAGGAGAACTAAAAGCATTACACGGCAATCATTCTTCCTTTGGTGAAGGAAATGAGTTTATCGACAACAATCATCACTATGTAGTTGACCTCGATATTTTTGGGAAAGGTTCTGTTTTCCAATTGCTCAACCGCACCAGTTCAGAACCCGGTAGTGAAATGCTGGCTTCCATGTTGACAACGCCATTAAAAACCAAAGAAGAAATTCAATCGCGTCAGGAAGCAATAAAAGAACTCGGTCCGAAATCAGAATTTCGTCAGTTGTTTCAAGCCATCGGCATGACCTCCGGTGAAAAGAAAAAAGACCACGAACAATTATTGCATTGGCTAAAATTGGATGCGATGATTTTTGGAAAACCGATTTATAAATTCGCCATTATCATCTTTCCTGTTCTAAGCGTTTCTACATTACTGTTATGGATCATCTCTGGATTATATCTCCCATTTATTTTTGTCTCTTTAATTGAATGGGGAATTATAGGATGGCATGCCAAGCGTGTGACGATGGTGCAGAATTACATTGGCGACAAACGTTACTTGTTTGAAAAGTACAGTGAACATTTTCGTTTGCTCCAGCAGGAACAATTTACATCAAATGTTTTACAAGAAATTACTTCCCTTGGAAAAGAAGCCGAGCAACAACTCGCGATTCTTTCTTCACGCTCACGTGCATTAGACCTTCGGTTAAATTTTTTCGCGAGCCTTTTCTTAAATACCACCATGCTTTATGATATCCTTTCTGTGTATCGGTTGGAGCAATGGCGTGAAAAAAACAAAGAACATCTTAAAAAGTGGCTGGAAGCCGTACAACAAGCAGATGCATTAAACGGTTTGGCAACATTTCATTTCAATCATCCGAACTTTGTTTTTCCGGAAATCACGGATACCAATCATTTGGTTGCAGAAGAAATAGGACACCCCTTGCTCCCGGATTCAAAACGCGTCAATAATCAACTCGATCTTGGAAAGAATGCCAATCTATGGATCGTCACCGGAGCAAACATGGCCGGAAAGAGTACTTACTTGCGCGCAGTTGGTGTAAATGTTGTATTGGCATTAAGTGGATCTGTTGTATGTGCAAAGTCGATGCAGTGCCCGTTGATTGAAATCTTTACGGGTATGCGCAACACAGATTCCATCAATGAAAACCAATCGTACTTCTTTGCGGAACTATTACGGCTTCACAACATCGTGGAAGAATTAAAAACCGGAAAACGATTGCTCATACTGTTGGATGAAATTTTAAAAGGCACCAACTCAGGGGATAAACTCACCGGTTCACTCGAATTGATGCAACAACTCAGTAAGTATGATTGCATCGGCATGGTGGCAACACACGACATTGATCTCGGTATTTTAGAAACAAAGCTTCCCGGAAAAATTGCCAACTGGCATTTCGAAACGTTCATCAAAGGAGATGAACTTTCGTTTGATTATACGTTACATCCGGGTGTGAGCACCAGTAAGAATGCTACGTTTTTGATGAAGAAGATGGGGATCATTCCTAAGTAATTTTGATAACCGCAGAGGCGCTAAGCCGCAGAGTTTCATTTTTCGCTTTGACTTAGCGCCTCCGCGGTAAAATTCTAGTAATGTTGTTTTGAATTGATATGAAAAAGTTTAAAAAATTATTAGTTCTTTTTTTTCTTGGGGTAATTGCGTTGGTTGGAATAACCTATGTCCATGCTTATCGCTTCACTCATTTTTCTGATTCCTCAAAACCACG
>JBGTGG010000229.1:0-13777 GCA_041746855.1 Cyclobacteriaceae bacterium
TTCTTCTTTGAAACCGGTGTATTCCACTTTCATATTGTTTTGAAAGTCGAAGGAGTTGTTGTTGTCAAAGTTTGCCGTGACCGCCAGCTTCTCGCCAACTTTACCAACCACACCCATGTTGATTTGTTGATCGAATTCAAATCCACCATTGCGTTGTTGCCGGATGGGAATGGAAGGGTTGTTGATGCGTTGAAAAGCAGCGCCAAAATCCAATGTGACAAATCCCGTTGGTACCAACTCCACATAGCTGCCGCCAAAAATCCTGTCAAGTACAGGGCTCACGTAAATCCGTGGAATAATGCTTCGGCCACTGACCGCACTTTCCCCATCTGCAGCACGCGATTGGTTTTGCCAATATTCTTTTTTGATTTGCTGATCTTGATAGCGGCTGAATTCCTCAAACGTCATAAACGTTGTCGGGCGATAATTAAAATCCCCAAACCTTTCGTAGATCGTATAATTCAACCCGGTGTCAATCTCGACATCCAATTTGTAAAGGCTTGGGTTGCTTAAGAAAAAAGGTGTTTGATAAGTGGTGCCGGAAAAAGGATCACCATATCGATCGGTCGGGGTAAAGGTTGGGCGTTTGCTAGGGGTATATGGCTGAACAATCGTATCGGTTTTTACCGTGTCCTGTTGAAAGGAAAAGGAACTACTTTTTGCATAGCTTGATCCTGTGCAAACCGACAGCAGTATGCTAATGCAAATAAAAACCTGATTCTTCCGAATTGATAGAGTCAAACGTAAACTACGCGTTTTTGAGTGCTTGTTTTACTAAATCTTCTAATGTAATGGTATTTCCTGATTTTTTCAGGACCGTGTCCACACTTTTCTCGGCCACATTTTTAGCTAAACCTAACGTGACCAGAGCAGATAACGCCTCGCCCCGTACTGTATTGTGTGTGCCCCCCAAGTTTGGTAAGGCCGATTCCTCAAAGGATTCTTTTTTGATTTTGTCTTTCAATTCAATGATTACCCGCATGGCGGTTTTTCCACCCACACCTTTCACCGCCTGAAGGGTTGCGGCATCTTCCCGAACGATGGCGGTTTTCACTTCATCAACACTTAAATAGGATAACATGAGCAACGCAGTATTAGGGCCGACACCGTTAACAGAAACCAATAATTGAAAAAGTTTTTTTTCTGTCGGCTGACTAAATCCAAAAAGGATATGGGCATCTTCACGCACAATAAAGTGGGTGTGCAACAAAATATTCTCCTGTTCTTTTATTTCCCCGAAGGTGTGCAAAGAAATATTGACATGATAGCCCATTCCGTTTACATCAATAACAACAAAGGTTGGATCTTTATGAACCAGTTTTCCTTTTAAGTAAGAGATCATTATTTTTTTTCTTGTTGTTGTGATTGAGCATCCACTACTGCAATCGCGGCCATGTTTACAATTTCACGAATGCTGCTTCCCAACTGAAGTACGTGTACGGGTTTTTTCATTCCCAACAAAATTGGCCCAATAGCTTCTGCCCCGCCAATTTCCATCAACAATTTATATGCAATGTTTCCGGAAGCCAGGTTCGGAAAGATCAGTGTGTTTGCACCTTTCTCGATTAAAGCACTAAAAGGATACATCTCCTTTTGCAATTCAGTGTTGACGGCTACGTTTGCCTGCATATCCCCTTCAATGATAAGGTCGGGATAGATTTTTTTGGCCAGCTGTACAGCCTTCTTTATCTTTTCCGGAATTTCACCTTTGGCTGAGCCAAAATTTGAGTAGGATAAAACAGCTACGCGGGGTTCGATGTCAAAAAATTTCACCCTTTCAGCAGTGAGGCCAATGATGTCGACCAATTCTTCTGCGGAAGGATCAACGTTTACTGTGGTATCTGCAAAAAAGAATGTTCCCTTTTTGTTTCGGATGATATACATTCCTGCCACGCGTTTAACCTTGTCAGCTGTTCCGATAATTTGTAAAGAAGGGGAGATTGTTTTTGGATAGTCTTTTATGAGACCGCTTACCAAGGCATCGGCATCACCGTGTTCCACCATCATGGCACCGTAATAATTGCGGTCGGTCATTAACTTTATGCAGTCCGCTCGCGTGATTCCTTTTCGTTGACGTTTTTTGTACAATGAATCAATGTACGCTTCGCATTGTCCTTTTTCATCGCGCGGATAAACAATTTTACAGCCTTCCAATTCGAGTTTGTGTTCTACAATCAGTGCTTCGATCTCTTCACGATTTCCTAACAAAATTGGAATGGCAATGCCCTCGTCCAACAGCACTTGTGCTGCTTTCAAAATTTTTGGATGGTTGGCTTCTGCAAAGACAACGCGTTTCGGATCTTTCTTCGCACGATCAATAATACTCGACATTAATTTCTGATCGATACCAATTCGTTTTTCAAGATCCTGCTTGTACGCACCCCAATCGGTTATCTGCCGTGTGGCCATTCCGGATTCCATAGCGGCACGTGCTACTGCCGGGGAAATGGTGGTGATCAAGCGTGGGTCAAGCGGTTTCGGGATGAGGTATTCAGGGCCGAAATTGATTTTATTTTTGCCGTATGCTTTCATCACCATATCCGGTACTGATTCTTTTGCGAGTTCGGCCAAAGCATATACGGCTGCTAGTTTCATCGCCTCGTCTATTTCGGTAGCACGAACATCCAGGGCGCCACGGAAAATATAAGGAAAACCCAACACGTTGTTGACCTGGTTAGGATGATCGGAGCGTCCGGTTGCCATGATCAGATCTTTGCGGGTTTTCATGGCAAGATCGTATGCGATTTCAGGATTTGGATTTGCCAATGCAAATACAATGGGCTTGTCATTCATGCCCAGCAAATCTTCTTGCGTAATAGAGTCTGCCACGGATAATCCCAAAAACACATCCGATCCTTTCATTGCTTCTGAAAGGGTGGTTAAATTTCTATCGGTAGCAAATTGTTTTTTAATAGTATCCAGATTATCGCGATCTGTACGGATAACACCTTTGCTATCGCACATGATAATGTTTTCTTTTTTTGCACCTAAACTCATGTAGAGTTTCGTACAACTTACTGCTGCGGCACCCGCGCCATTAACCACAATCTGAACGTCACTAATTTTTTTACCAACAATTTCGAGCGCATTTAATAATGCAGCTGAAGAAATGATGGCCGTTCCGTGTTGATCATCGTGCATGACGGGGATATTCATTTGGGCACGAAGGGCTTCCTCAATCTTAAAACACTCTGGTGCCTTGATGTCTTCCAGATTAATCCCACCAAAGGTCGGCTCCAATGACTTTACGATCTTGATAAATTCATCAGGGTCTTCTTCATTGATTTCAATATCGAACACATCAATGCCGGCAAATTTTTTAAACAGGACCCCTTTTCCTTCCATCACAGGTTTGGATGCTTCCGGGCCAATGTTTCCAAGCCCAAGCACTGCTGTACCGTTGGTGATCACACCGACCAGGTTACCCTTCGCGGTGTATTTGTAAACGTCTTCTTTGTTGGCCGCGATTTCTTTGCACGGCTCGGCTACGCCTGGAGAGTATGCCAATGCTAAATCCAATTGTGAGCTTAGCATTTTGGAAGGTACTACTTCTATTTTTCCTGCCGGTTCCTGTGAGTGGTAATTAAGGGCATCTTGCTTTCGTATCTTGATATTCATGGAAGGGAATAACGTTGAACGCCAAAGATAGCAACTCAAGGCTATTAACGAATGCTTATATGGACAAAATGCCGCTCTTTTTGAAAGCTGTTTTTACAGGTTTGGGCAGATACGGAAAAGTACGCTAGTTTTTTTTCGGGGTGGTGCTCTTAAAGGTTTCGAGAATGGCTTCCAGTTCCCGGATTATCTCACGCTGTTTTTTAGCCGGACTGTAAGTAAAACCCTCAACATAATAAAGAACACCTTTTGCTGGATCAGCAAACGCATGCGAAACAAATGGACCACCCATGGTTTTGTTATTGGTTTTCCAAAGTCCCTTTAGCTGCATCACAAAATTGTTGTTGACATTTATTTGCCTTGCTTTTACAGGGATAAAAGGGATGGTGGTTTCAGTGGTGATATAGCTTTCCGGATTGTCAGGGTCTTCAAACAAATATTTTTGGGCAATTTCATTGCGCCAGGCAATTAAGCTATCGGGTAGCAGTTGGTATTCACTTTCGTACGGTTTCCAACTCACAAAAATATTGTTGTCGACTTCGGGTTGTATTAATCGTACCCAAGCAAAGTCAGGCCGTTGGTCTGCTACGCGATATCCTACCGGCAGACGTAATTCAAATCCATATTTTTCGCTCAGTAAAGTAGTGATGCCAAGCGTGGATTTTGTTTTTTTGATGGCTGCAAGGGTTCGTTCCTTTTCAATCTTATTAAAAAACGCCTGGATTTTATCCCCATCTCGTTGCAAGTGCTTGATTAAATTTTCTTTGGTGTCGCCAAACAGATAAACTACTTCCTGTCCTCTTGAGAATTCATTATGCGTATTTACAAAATAAAAGGAGGTATCGCGTTCAATACGCTCTAAGGTTTCGGGAGTAAACCCTTCACGAAGAATCCGAGTACCGGATGAGTTGTCATCAAGCGTAAAAATGTACACCAACGTCCGCACTTGTCTCAATAGTTTTAAGTTTTTTCTAGGATGGATCCAGTTAACGCTGAACATGGTTTCGGGCCTCGGCAAGCCATCAACCTCTTCCATAAATATTTTCTTCACTTCTGTACCTAGTTCAGTATTCCATTGAAGGGAATCCATCATGATGATGATGTCGCCTGATTTGCCTGTAGCGCCCGGCAAAAGTTCAACACGTTCTTTTTCGGAAACAGAGCAACTGAGCATGAAAGCGCTCAATAGAATTAAAAGTAAAAGAGAACGGATCATGGATTTGTAAATTGATTAATCGAATAATGCAATTCAATCGAATTGGTCACAAAGAGATTTTTAATCGCCAATAATCAGGGTTTGGCCGGGCTTTATTTTGTTGTCCTGCAAATTATTGAGATTCTTGATTCTTTCGATTGAAAGACCTTCAAATTTTCTCGAGATATCCCATAGTGTATCACCTTGTTGTACGATATAGGTTTTGGATCCGGGGATGGCTGCCGGAATAGTCACTTGAGGTTTTGCGTTTGAGGCAAGGGGTTGGGATTTTTCATACGCTCCGGGGGTTGTCCAGATCGTTAAGCGTTGTCCTATTTGGATTGTATTGCTACTTAAATTATTCCATTTTTTAATGTCGTTTACGCGAACGTTGTGGCGGATTGCAATCGAACCCAATACATCACCACTTTTAACTTTATAAACAATCCGATCGCGACCATAAGTACTTCCTACAGAATTCACAGCCAATGCCTGAACAGATTCTTTACCTACTTTTGAAGCGGAATCAAGAATTGCCAGCCGGTTTGCAGCAAGCGGTTCCAACGACAACACAGGCACATGTAAAATGTATGGTTTTTTGGAATCGGGAATTGCATTATGCTGAATGGATGGATTCAATTTTTGAAGGTCTTCAATGCACACGCCCGTTAACTCCGCGAAAGTTGGAAGGTACAGGAAGTTGCTCACCAGTATCGTATCTGAGGGCATCAATATTTCTTCACCGTCTTCAATGAAATTATGCTCATCCAAATAGTTCATGGTGTAGGTGATGGCCACAAATTGAGGAACATACGAGCGTGTTTCGCGCGGAACGAAATTGTAAATATCCCAAAAGGTTTTTTTGTACCCTGATTTTCGAATTGCTTTTTTTACATTGCCGGGTCCTGAGTTGTAAGCCGCCAAGGCCAGTTCCCAGTCGTTGAACATTCTGTATAAATCGCGCAGGTAGCGACAGGCAGCATCGGTTGCTTTTTCAGGATCCATGCGTTCATCTATATACCAATCTTGATTCAAGCCATAATATTTACCCGTGGGTGACATAAACTGCCACAGACCCACAGCACGTGCACGCGAAACTGCCCGCGTGTTTAATCCAGATTCAATGATCGATAAGTATTTCAATTCATCGGGCAATCCATACTTCGCGAGGTATTTTTCGAAGATGGGAAAGTAAAGGTTTTTTCTGCGCATCATCAACCGTGTATACTCCCGGTCTTTTACGGTGAAGTAGTTGATAAAGGCGTGTGTTTTATCGTTGTAGGTAAGTTGGATTTTGTTTTCGATGCACGCCAACCGATCAGCAATGACAGCCGGATCATCATCCCCCGGAATATATTCCAGTTCAGCGGGCAATGCATAATACACAAAGTCGGCAGTGTCCTCTTTGAAAATAATTTCATTTTCCGCAATCTCGATTTCGAGAGAGTCAAGAAACACAAAAGTGGAATCCTGCACCTCCTGTGCTGCCGCAGGAAATAGTTGCACTCCTGCAAATATGAACAATACGATGATGAAGAATATTTTTTTCATTTCTTAGTTCAATTTCATTAACTGATTTGAAAAATCAAAAAGTTTGGATTCTTCAAAATCGTCAGCCATCACTTGAATACCAATCGGCATTCCTTCATTATCTTTTCCACTCGGTATAGAGATTGCCGGAATACCGGCTACATTGGCTTGAACGGAAAATAAATCGGCCAAGTACATCTCTACCGGGTTTTCCCGATGCTCCCCTAATTTGAAAGCAGTAGTTGGTGTAGTAGGAGTGAGAATAAAATCATATTCAGAAAAAATTTCTTTTGTTTTTTCGCGAATAAGCCTTCTCACTTTCTGCGCTTTCGTAAAGTAAGCATCGTAATACCCTGCACTTAACACAAATGTGCCCAAAAGAATTCGGTTTTGAACCTCCTTTCCAAATCCCTCAGCACGTGATTTTTTGTACATCGACTCGAGATTCGTGGTGTTCTTGCTCCGGTATCCATAACGTACGCCATCATATCGTGAAAGATTAGAGCTGGCTTCGGCTGTTGCCAAAATATAATAAGTAGGCAATACGAATTCCAGTAACGGAAAATCAATAGCCTCTACCTGATGGCCATTTTGCTTCAATACATCTATTTTGGATTGGATCGCTTCTTTTATTTCTGGTTGCAATCCTTTCGAATTTAATGTGTCTGCGAGGTAAGCAATTTTATATTTTTTTCCGGACGTTAAGTGCGCAGAATAATGAGGTACTTCCCTTCTGGAAATTGTTCCGTCAAATTCATCAGCGCCTGCAATTACTTCCATTACCAACGCAATGTCTTCAATGCAGGTCCCGAAAATGCCAATACAATCAAACGATGATCCGTAAGCAGTCAGCCCATGGCGCGACAATCGTGAGTAGGTTGGTTTCAATCCAATCACACCACAAAAAGCAGCCGGTTGACGAACAGAACCTCCGGTATCAGATCCCAGGGAAACCCTGCACATATCCGCCATTACGGCAACGGCAGAACCACCGGACGATCCACCTGGAACCCGGTTGTTATCGATCGCATTGAGCACCGGACCGAATGCTGAGTTTTCATTAGAGGACCCCATTGCGAATTCATCACAATTTTGACGACCAATAATAATTGCATCCTCGTTGAGCAACCGCTCCACTACCGTGGCATTGAATTGCGACACAAAACCGTCAAGGATTTTACTGCTGGCTTGAAGGGGATGATCTTGATGGGCGATTACATCTTTTAACCCAACAATTAGCCCTGCAAGTTTTCCTGCAGTTCCGGATTTGATTTTTGCATCAATAGTTTGAGCACGCGCCAATGCCTCTTCCTCATATACAGTTAAGAATACGTTGAGGTGGGTTTGGGATTGGATATGCCGGAGGTGGTGATGTACCAGATCGGTACAAGAAATATTTCCTGCCTTCAAATCGAGTTGGAGGTCAGGAAATGTTGAATACGATTTCACGAAGGTTTTACTCGTCTATTTTGCCAACTTCTTTGCCGGCACTATCGACTTCTTTTTTGACGTCTTTTACAGCATCCTTAAATTCACGAATACCTTTTCCCAGTCCTTTTGCAAACTCAGGAATTTTCTTGGCGCCAAAAAAAATAAGCACTACCATTCCAATTAAAATCCATTCCCCCATTCCGGGCATTCCTATTAAAAGAATTGCTTCCATAACAAAATTGTTTTAGAGAACAAAGATAGGGTATAATCATGGAACGAAAAAATGGACTTTGAAGAGTGTATTCCGTGATTTTGCTCGAGGATCAGAGATTTTGGAGCCATGTTTGGGGATCCAGCGCGGTGGTGTTTTTCCGGATTTGGAAACGTAACTCGGGTACACCCTCGGTATTTGCCTGGATCGATCCGATTTCCTGACGGGCTTTTACTTTGTCTCCCTTCTTTACCTGGATATCTTTTAATCCGGCATAAACGGTATAGTATTCTCCGTGACTGATGATGATGGTGCCTCCAAACATTTGAACGTAAGCGACTTGCCTCACTTCGCCATCGAAAATGCTGCGCACTTTTTCCTGCTCCTTGCATTGAATATTGACACCGTCATTTTGAAGGACGATGCCTTTTAAAACCGGATGGTATTGTTTTCCGAATTTTTGCGACACAAAACCATTTACCGGCCAGGGGAATTTCGATTTATTTTCTGCGAATGATGAAGACAATGCTACTGCATCTGAAGATTTAGTTTCCTTCGCGGCACGCGCCATTTCTTCCTTGATCAGGTCATTGATAAGTTTGTCCAAACGCGCAATCGCTTTCCTTGTTTCTTCCAGGTCTTTTTTAAGCGACCGCTCTTCTTTCGCGAGGGTATTCACCAATGAATTTTGTTTTTGTTTGAAGTTTGTGAGGTTGTTGCTTTCTTTCAACTCTTCATTCAGCAGCAAGGTTTTTTCGGTACGTTTTAATTTAATTTCATTTACCTGGGCAGTTAGTTCAACCTGCACTTTGGTAATTTGTTCGGCTTGAATTTTCCGGGTGGCAGAATATTGCTCCATGTAGCGAAGGCGCATAATAAACTGATCAAAAGAGGCCGCAGAAAAAAGAAAGGTAAGTTTGGTGACGCTATTGTTCGCCTTTTGTGCAGCATACAACATTGCTGCGTATTCTTTCTTTAATTCAGCCAAATCTTCTTCGAGGGCATCAATGATATCGGTATTCTCGTTGATATCATTGTCTAGCAGGTTCACTTCTCCTTGGATGGAGCTGATCAATTTTTCCTGTACGCGAATGCGCTGGTTCAATGCATTCAACTCACCGAGTGTATTTTTTTTGCGTGCCGTTGTTTGGGAAAGAATACCTTCAACCTCTTTTATTTTGGCGAGATTTTTTTCTTTCTCCTTTTGCAACTGCGATTTGGTTTGCGACCATACAGTTGTAAACGATAAGACAAGAACGAAAAAGACGAGGAGGTACCTACCTGCGATCATATTTTTTAGGGATGCTAAACGGAAACTTAAGTTCCTTATCGCCAATTTCGGCTTTGTTATATTCAAAAATAATGGTTGTATTCAATAATCCGGCTTCCGTTTTATAAAAAAGTGAAATCGTTCCGTTATATGGAAACAGTTTTTCGCCCAGGGGTTGGAAGTTGGCATAATTGATAGAAAACGTATTGTGCGAGTTCTCCTCCTTTAGTTCTACTTTTTCAAGTTTCATTGTGGCGGCATTTACATAGTTGGAAACATCCACATCATTTTTCTCCTGTTTTAATAAAAACATAGACGTAAGGGACTCAACCAAATCGCTCTCCTGTCTTGGAATCAACAAGTTGCCCAACATTGCTGATTGGATTACCTGGTAATTGATTTCAAAATTATAGCGTTTGGAAAGTTCACTGTATTCAAAAACGTAATATTCCTTGTCGACATTGCTGATGATGGTAATAGAATCCTGGTTGATCAGCGCCCTTCCGCCTTGAACGCCAATAACGGTGAAATTCATCCAGATTACACTGTCCATCCGAAGGCGGATGTTCGCTTTGACTTCCCGTTCTTTTGTGCCATCGCGCAATGTCATTTTTGATTTTCCTTGCAAGTATTCAAAATCAATTTCTTGAATTTGGAGTGTGGTCCCCACGGTAGTGGGTGTTGTGATGGGAATTACTTTTTTACTACAGGCTTGAAATAGGAAGGGGACGCTGAGTACCCAAAGTAGAATTCTTTTACTCATAGATTTTCCGGTTGGTAATCTTCTTTATCAGGATTTCGCTGTTGGCATTTAAACTACGTGCTTTTTCCCATTGCTGTACGGCTCCATCCACATCCCCAAGTTGGAAAAGAATATCACCATAGTGTTCAAAATGTGTTGAAGATGCACCACCTGTTTCAATGGCAGTTTCCATGATTTTCTTTGCTTCTTTATACTTTTTGCGTTCAAATAATACCCACGCGTACGTATCCAGAAAAGTAGGATTATTGGGGTGGCTCTTAATGAGCTGTGCCGACATTTTCTCTGCTTTCTCCAAGTTCTCTTTTCGGAGGGCAAGGTAATAACTGTAGTTATTTAAAACGGTGGGGTTGGTGGCATTATGAGCAAGTGCATCTTCAAATGCTTTGTCTGATTTTGGATATTCTTTTGTTCCGTTGTAGGCCTCACCGAGCATGCTGTTTATTTCAGCCACTAATGTTGTATTGGAGGAGGATAATTTTTTTGCCTGCTCGAGGTTTATAGTAGCATCTTTGTATTTCTGCTTTCGCAGGTTGGCATATCCGTTAAAGTAATACAGCATAGCTTGATTTGGAAAAAGCTCAAGCGCTTCATCTGAATATTTAATCACATTTTCATATTGGTTCAGTTGGGTAAGCAGGTAAAGTACATTTTGCCAAACTTCAAAGTTGACTTCCCCGCTGTCTACAGCTTTCAAATATTCTGTAACCGCTTCTTTATTCCTTCCTGCTGCCAAATACAAATCACCGCCCATAATAAAGACATTGGGATCGTCCGGATTTTGTGCGTTGATAATTTCATAAAGCGTGAGTGCAAAAGCTACTTTGTCTTCATCTTGACGGTTGGCCGCTTGCGCGCGATTGATTTCTGTACCGTATGCACCAAGGATAATAAGCTTGCTGGTGAGATCAACCCTCGGATTTTCAAAAATGCCTGGAAGGATTTCACGTGCTTTAGCTTCTTGCCCGTTGTCGCGATAAAGCCCTGCCAATAAAATTTTTGGTTGACTGGTCTCAGGGTTTTCTTTTATGAATTGATCCAGGTATTGAATGGCCAACGATTGTAATTTTTGTTGGCTTAACACTTCGGTGAACCCCATGATATAACGTTCATCACCCGGAAAGGCAGCCAATAATTTCTCACCTTCAGCAATTGCAGCTTTTTGGTTTCCTGCTTCAAAATACAGACGAAGCTTTTGAATAGAGGAAGCTTCATTCACACCATAAAAACGTTCAGCACGATCATATGCCTTGATGGCCTCATCGCGTTGATTTCCAAACTCATAAATTTGGGCGAGTTCAAAAAGATATCCTTCACTACCTTCTACTTCGCTGATCAATTGTTCATAAATCTGCGCTGATTTATCAAAGCGGGTCAGGTTATTATAAATGTCAATGGCCAGCAGATAGAAATACTTATTTTTTTTCTCATACTTGAGTGCGGCTTCAATACTTAAGGAGGCTTTTAAAACATCATCTTGTTTTGAAGTTGTGCTGAGCACTTCTGCAATTTTATAATAAATGGTAGCATTGGTAGGATTGAATTCCAGCGCTTTTTGATAATAATGAAGTGCTTTGGAGTAATCCTCTAAAATGAAAAATTTCTCACCCTCTGTAAACAAGAACTCCGCCTCGCGTAATTTCTTCGCATCCAGATCACTGCTGCCACGTTTGTTCTTTTGCGCAACCACACTTATAGGAGTAAACGCTCCCAGCAGGAAGATTAGCAAAAGGGTATATCGTGTTTGTATTTTCAAGTCTTAAAAGTATTTGATCAGAGTGAGGACGTAAACGGCTGGTTGGCTACAAAAGTAACTAATTTAATTAAAAAAACTGTTTTACGGAATCAACACACAATCAGGGAAACCTTTGAATTTGGCTGGATTGGCATTTTTTAATGAGGACTACCCGGTGGATGACCGAAGGTTTTTTCGCTCGATCAGATAAATCCCCAAAAGGAACAAAATCATAATTATTCCATGCACGAAGGTGGCAAGCCATTGGGATGAAAAAACAAGTGACCGTGTAGCATATGCTATGATGAGGGTAATGCCGATATACAATATACTTTTTCCTACTGAATATGGAATTGGATAATACTTCTGTCCGAGTCCATAACAAATGGCAGCCATGGACGCATACGTAGCCAGCGTGATGATGCTGCTACCTACATATCCTGCAACAGGAATAAGTAAATAATTTCCGACAATTGTAATGATGGCACCAATGACGGTGATGAGTGTGCCAAAACGGGTTTTGTCGGTAATCTTAAACCAAACAGAAAAATTAAAATACATGCCTAAAAACAGATACCCTGTTAACAAAATCGGCACAATATGGAGCCCTTCCCAATACTCATCGCTTTGCAGATAATATTTTAGAATATCCATGTTGATACTGACCCCAAGCAGTACGATACATCCGGCAATCACAAAATAGTAATTCACTTTTGCAAAGAGAGCAGGGGAATTCTTATCTGCAGCGTTAGAGAAAAAGAAAGGTTCGGATGCGAACCGAAAAGCTTGGATACCTAAATTCATGATGGCCGCATATTTATAACACGCACCAAACACACCAACCGCATAGCTGGAAGTTTTGCCTGGATAAAAATTTTCTGGAAGCCACCACTCCAGCATAATACGGGAAAACATTTCGTTTGTCATGCCTGCCACTCCACTAATCATGACAGGGTAGGCGTATTGAAACATGGAAGAAAAAATTTCCTTGTCGTAAACGGGTCGCCAACTAATTAATGACTTTGCAAAGAAGAGCAAGTAAAAGGCATTTGCGATCAGATTGGCGATGATGATGTACCCAATCCCAATAGAAGGATTGAAGTTGATTTTAAGAAAGTAATAGTTAAGCGCAATCAACAATAATACATTGGCAATTTTCGCAATGGCGAATGGGATTGGTTTTTTCTCTAAGCGTAACCGGGCAAACGGCAACGCAACGATGGCATCGAATGCCAAAATCAATGCGAGCCACACAATGTATTCGGAATGATTCGGGATATTTAAACTTTCGGCTATCGGATCGGCAAATAAAATAAAGGAACCTGAAAGCGTAATCGTTAATACCAGCACACATGTTTGTGCGATGTTAAAAATCTTTTTGATGTCATTGGTCTTTGTAGCAAACCGAAAGAATGCGGTTTCCATACCAAAGGTGAAGACGATATTGAGAAAACCTACAAATGCGTAGAGGTATGTAATGATTCCAAAAGCTTCTGGTTCAAAAATGCCAGTATGCAATGGAACCAGGAAAAAATTAAAAAGTCGGGGAATAATAGTTCCCAATCCATAGAGGGTGGTTTCGCCTGCCAGACTTTTGAGTTTGCCCAATTTACTTTCCCTTAAAAATTGCTTTTCGTTTTTCGATGAAAGCGGTGGTGCCTTCCTTAAAATCCTCAGTGGCAGCGCACGCGCCAAAGTTTTTGGCTTCTGCATCATATCCTGCAGCTTCAAAACCAAAACCAGCGTTCACGCTTTTGATTACGTTGGCTACCGCGATGGGTCCTTTGCTGATTATTTTGCTAAGGATTTTATTTGCAAGCGCCATCAGTTCTTCTTGTGTTTCCACAACATGGTTTACCAATCCGAATGCTTTTGCCTCCTGTGCATCGATTAAATCACCGGTCAGTAATAACTCCAAAGCTTTTCCTCTTCCAATTAGTTGCGTCAAGCGTTGCGTTCCGCCATAACCGGGTATGATACCCAGGTTTACTTCCGGTTGGCCAAATTTTGAATTGGTTGTGGCAATGCGC
>JBGTGG010000230.1:0-13793 GCA_041746855.1 Cyclobacteriaceae bacterium
GATCACGTATAATTTGCCATTGCGTCTGATAATCTTGCAATCTGCGCTACGCTTCTTAATTGATGTCCTGATCTTCATTTCTTAACTATTTGTATCTAAATACAATTCTTCCTTTTGTTAAATCATAAGGCGACATTTCCAGTCTTACCTTATCACCCGGTAAAATTCGAATGTAGTGCATCCTCATTTTTCCAGATATGTGAGCCAATACTTCGTGCCCGTTTTCCAGTTGTACCCGAAACATGGCATTTGACAATGACTCTGTTATTGTTCCGTCTTGCTCAATTGACTTTTGCTTCGCCACTTATAATTATAGTTTTCTTCAATATACTTGTGCGTTGTCAAAATCTCCGGGCCGTCTTCCAAAATTGCTACTGTATGCTCAAAGTGTGCTGAAGGTTTCCGGTCAGCCGTGCGGATCGTCCATCCGTCACGTTCTTGAACAATACTCTTCGCTCCTGCATTGATCATCGGCTCAATTGCAATGACCATCCCTTCTACCAACTTCACTCCTTTTCCACGTTTTCCGTAGTTAGGAACTTCAGGATCTTCATGCAGGCTTTTTCCGACTCCATGTCCAACCAGCTCGCGAACCACACCATATCCAAATCCTTCTACAAAGCTTTGGATGGCATAACTCACATCTCCCATTCGATTTCCCGGTCTGGCCGCCTCTATTCCTAAGTGAAGGGCTTCGTATGTTCTTTCCAACAACAAGAGCACTTCCTCAGAAACGTCATTCAATGGATAGGTATAAGCCGAATCACTGTGAAATCCTTTATAGTGAACTCCACAATCAATCGAAATGATATCATCCTCTTTGATCTCATAGTCACCTGGAAAACCATGTACGACTACTTCATTGACAGAGATACACAAAGAAGACGGAAAGCCATTGTAATTCTTGAATGATGGAACCCCACCATGATCGCGAATAAAAGCTTCCGCTACCCTATCCAGTTCACTTGTTTTAACACCCGCTTTTATCAACCTGGCCACCTCACCGTGAGCCTTGCCCAAAATCTGGGCACCTTCTTTAATAAGTTGAATATCCGCTTGTGTTTTTAAGTGGACCATCCCAGCTTTAAGCTGCAGCAAATTGAGAACGCCCTTTCACCCTTCCCGACTTCATCATCCCTTCGTAATGTCTCATCAATAAGTAACTTTCGATTTGTTGAAGTGTGTCGAGAATAACCCCAACCATAATCAACAACGAAGTTCCTCCATAGAATTGAGCGAAGTTTTGGCCCACACCAGCCCGCACTGCAAAAGCAGGAAGGATAGCAATGATCACCAAGAACAATGATCCTGGAAAAGTAATTCGAGATAAAACTGTATCTATAAATTCAGCGGTTTGCGCACCTGGTTTTACACCCGGTACAAACCCACCATTCCTTTTTAAATTATCTGCAATATCAGTCGCATTGATTGTGATTGCAGTATAAAAGAAAGTAAAGACCAAAATCAAAAATCCAAACAAGGCATTGTATTGCCAGGATGTGAAATCTGCGAAGGTAGATCCTACATACGCTCCAACATCACTATCGCGCCAAAGGCCGGCCAACATGGATGGAATAAACATCAAGGCTTGCGCGAAGATGATTGGCATTACACCTGCACTGTTCAGCTTCAACGGAATAAAATCACGTTTTCCGCCATACAACTTATTTCCAATCACTTGCTTTGCATACTGGATCGGTATTCTCCGTGTTGCCTGGGTTAATAAAATCACACCCATTACAACTGCGAACAACACTCCCAATTCAATGATCAGGAACAACGCTCCACCAATCTGCTTGTCTACCACTTCCGCAATAAATGAAGATGGGAAGCGTGAGATAATACCGATCATAATCAACATGGAAATTCCATTTCCGATTCCCTTGTCTGTAATTCTTTCACCAAGCCACATACAGAACATGGTTCCAGCAATTAGGATGATTACCGAAGAAACATAGAAAAACATTCCCGGATCAATAATCGCATTTGGAATCGGGGCAATCGTTGCTTTTAAATAACTAAAGCCCTGAAAACCCGTGATGATAATGGTAAGCACACGTGTAATTTGGGTAATCCGCTTTCTTCCGGAATCCCCTTCTTTTTGCATCTTTTGGAAATACGGAATTGCTACGGTTAGCAACTGCACAATGATCGATGCCGAGATATACGGCATAATTCCCAATGCAAAAATAGAAGCCCGACTAAAAGCCCCTCCTAAAAATGTATTTAACAAATCGAAGATTCCTCCGGTAGCACCATCCCCCAAAAAATTAGGATCAACACCAGGAAGGACAATATAGGATCCTAACCTGAAGATGACCAGAAATCCGATTGTATTCAGAATTCTAACCCGAAGGTCCTCAATGGAGAAAATGTTCCTTATCGTGTCGAAGAATTTCTTCATTATTTCACTATTGTAGTGGATCCTCCTACTTTCTCGATAGCTGCTGTTGCTGTTACTGAAAATGCATGTGCTTCAACATTTACCTTCGATTTCAATTCACCTCTTCCTAAAACTTTAACTTTATCATTCTTACCTGCCAAACCGTTTTCCATCAACACCTGGATGCTAATCATGTCTGACTTTAATTTTTCAGCAAGTCCTTCTAACACATCCAGGTTCAAAGCCTTGAAATATACTTTATTGAGGCTCTTGAATCCGAACTTCGGAACCCTGCGTTGCAAAGGCATTTGACCACCTTCGAAACCAATCTTACGGGAATAACCGGAACGGGATTTTGCGCCCTTATGTCCGCGACCGGCAGTACTACCGCCTGATCCCTGACCTCTTCCAAGTCTTTTATTAGTCCGGGTTGATCCGGTTGCTGGTTTTAATGTATGTAATCTCATTTTAAATTTCCTTTACAGTAACCATGTGATTTACTTTCGCAATCATACCGGCAACCTGTGGTGTCAATTCCACTTCTACCGACCTGTTCATTTTTCCTAAACCAAGTGCCTTCATCGTAAGCTGCTGTCTTTCGGCTCTTTTGATGATACTTCTGGTTTGTGTGATTCTTACTTTTCCCATTTCTCTTAGCCGTTAAAAACTTTCGATAAGGATACACCTCTTTTTTGTGCTACTGAAAATGCATCACGCATGTTGGTAAGTGCATCGAAGGTAGCTTTCACCACGTTGTGTGGGTTCGAAGATCCTTTTGATTTTGCCAATACATTGTGAACACCTGCACTCTCTAGTACGGCACGCATTGCACCACCGGCTATAACTCCAGTACCTGGAGAAGCTGGCTTTAACAACACGAATCCACCACCAAATTTACCGATCGCATCATGAGGAACGGTTCCTTTAATAATCGGAACTTTTACTAAGTTCTTTTTCGCGTCATCGATTCCTTTTGTGATCGCATCTGTAACCTCGTTTGCTTTTCCAAGACCGTAGCCAACCACACCATTGCCATCACCTACTACTACAATTGCAGCAAAGCTGAATCTACGACCACCTTTTACCACTTTTGCAACCCGGTTAATAGCAACGACACGTTCTTTAAGATCGATTTCGCTTGCTTTTACGGTGCTAATATTACTTGCTGACATATCTTAAGTCTTAGAATTTTAATCCACCTTCTCTGGCACCTTCTGCCAAAGCTTTAATATTTCCATGATACAAGTATCCATTTCTATCGAAAACAATTTCTTGTATTCCGGATGCGATGGACTTCTCGGCCATTTTCTTTCCAACAGTCTTTGAGTTTTCGATGTTAAGGCCTGCCTTATCACCAAGCTCTACTGTGGATGCTGAAGCAAGGGTTACACCGCGTGAGTCATCGATGATCTGCGCGTAAATTCCTTTGTTGCTTCTAAAAACCGTTAACCTTGGACGCTCAGTTGTTCCTCTGATCTTCTTCCGGATTCCGGCTTTAATTCTTGATCTTCTTGTTCTATTCTTGCCTGCCATGGATCTATATATCTCCTATGATGCTTTAATTAATTTCTTATTTTGCTGCGGACTTACCAGCTTTTCTTCTGATAAACTCACCTGTGAAGCGAACACCTTTACCTTTGTATGGCTCAACTTTACGTAACGATTTTATCTTTGCTGCAATCTGTCCAATCAATTGTTTATCAATACCTTCCAAAACAATAGTCGGGTTTTGACCTTTTTCTTGAGAGGTTGTAACCTTAATCTCGGGAGGAACACCAAAAAATATCGTGTGGGAATAGCCTAAGCTTAGTTCCAATACATTTGCTTGTGCGGTAGCTTTAAAACCAACACCTACAAGTTCCAATTGTTTTTTATATCCTTCGCTAACACCTGTTACCATGTTGGCAATCAACGAGCGATACAAACCATGCATTGCTTTGTGACGCTTCTGTTCAGTAGGTCTTAAAAGCGTAACTTCTCCATCCTCCTGTGATAGTTTAAAATCAGGATCAATTACCTGTGAAAGCTCACCTTTTGGTCCTTTCACGGTAGCTTTATGATCTGCTTCAGAGAACGTAAACGTTACACCGGCAGGAATACTAATTGGTTTTTTACCTATTCGTGACATTCCTATTTATTAATATACGGTACACAAAACTTCACCACCTACATGAAGCCCGCGAGCTTCTTTATCAGTAATCACACCTTTCGATGTAGAAAGAATTGCAATTCCCAATCCATTCATTACCCTTGGCATGGTCTCAGCGGCAGTATATTGACGCAAACCAGGTGAACTTACACGATCAAGTTTGGTGATCGCGGGCTCTTTGGTTTCGCGGCTATATTTCAAGGCAATTTTGATACTTCCTTGACCACCATTTCCTTCTTCGAACTTATAGTTCAGGATATAACCTTTGTCAAATAACACTTTGGTTATTTCCTTCTTGATGTTAGAAGCTGGAATCTCCACTACGCGGTGTCCTGCCTTAATGGCATTCCGTAACCGGGTAAGATAATCTGCTATTGGATCAGTCATTTTCTTTCAATTAAAAGCAAACCCGTCAAAAAACGGGGCTGCAAAGATATTCAACAATTTTCTTTATTCAAAATACCATTAAGTCAATTACCAGCTTGACTTTGTAACCCCAGGAATCTTTCCTTCGGAGGCCATTTCGCGAAATACGTTACGGCAAACACCGAATTTACGCATATATCCTTTTGGTCTGCCGGTCAGCTTGCAACGGTTGTGCAAACGAACGGGTGATGCATTCCTTGGTAATTTGTCCAGGGCATCATAGTCACCGGCTGCTTTCAATGCTTTTCTTTTGGCAGCATAACGTGCTACCAATTTGGCGCGCTTATTTTCTCTTGCTATTACAGATAATTTTGCCATGCTTAGTTATTATTTTTTGTAGTGAACGGCATTCCAAAGCCTTTCAACAATTCAAAACTTTCTTCATCCGTACGGGCATTGGTCACAAACGTGATGTCCATACCGGTGATTTTATTTACTTTATCAATTGAAATCTCAGGGAAAATGATCTGCTCCTTTACACCTAATGTGTAATTTCCTCGACCATCAAATCCTTTTGCATTCAATCCTTTGAAGTCACGAACACGTGGAAGTGCTACGGTCATCAAACGATCCATGAATTCATACATTTTTTCGCCACGCAATGTAACACGTACACCGATTGGCATATTCTCTCTCAACTTAAAGTTTGAGATCGCTTTCTTGGAAAGGGTAGGAACTGCTTTTTGACCGGTGATGGTTGTGATTTCTTCCACACCTGAATCAATAAGTTTCTTATCCGTTACTGCTATACCCATACCTTTGTTGATACAAATCTTCTGGATTCTTGGAACCTCCATTACGGATTTAAACTGGAACTTCTCCTGCAATGCAGGGACAATTTCCTTAAGGTATTTTTCTTTTAATCTTGGAGTTGCCATTACTTAATAAATTCACCGGTTTTCTTAGAATATCGCTGAAGCTTGCTTTTATCATTAAGCTTCCTACCTATACGGGTAGCTTTACCTGATGCCGGGTCGATCAACATTAGATTACTAATATGGATCGCAGCCTCAGTTTTATTGATACCACCTTCTGGCTTTCCAGCGGATGGCTTTTGGTGCTTTGTTACGATGTTCACATCTTTCACAATCGCACGATACTTGTCGGTAAGTATTTCCAATACTTCACCTTCTTTTCCTTTATCATCTCCGGCAATAACACGAACCGTGTCACCTTTTCGGATATGAAGTTTATGTTGGGGATTATACTTTCTTTCCATTGCTTATAATACTTCTGGTGCCAATGAAACAATCTTCATAAACTGCTTTTCGCGCAACTCGCGAGCAACCGGGCCGAAAATACGGGTTCCGCGTGGCTCATCCTGGGCGGTCAATAAAACAGCAGCGTTATCTTCAAAACGGATGTATGATCCATCTTTTCTTCTAACTTCTTTTGTCGTTCTTACAACCACCGCTTTTGAAACGGTTCCTTTTTTAACGCCACTGCTGGGCATTGCAGACTTCACCGTAACTACGATTTTATCGCCTACACTTGCGTACCTTCTTCCCGTTCCGCCAAGGACGTGGACACAAAGTACTTCCTTTGCTCCGCTGTTATCTGCAACTTTCAGTCTGCTTTCAGTCTGTATCATGACTATTTCGCTTTTTCAACTATTTCTACAAGTCTCCACCTTTTGTTTTTGCTCAATGGACGAGTCTCCATGATGCGTACAGTATCACCGATACCCGCTTCATTTTGTTCGTCATGCGCCATAAACTTGGTCGTCTTGTTTACAAATTTTCCATAGATCGGGTGTTTTACCTTACGGTCAACAGCAATTGTGATGCTCTTGGTCATCTTGTTGCTTACCACCCTTCCAATTTTCTCTTTTCTTAAGTTCCTTTCTTCCATAGGAATTACTTTTGAAGTTCTTTTGCCCTTAATTCGGTCTTCAACCGTGCGATCACTTTACGTGTTTCGCTTATTTTCATTGGGTTCTCGATTGAAGAAACCTGGTGTGCAAATCTTATCTTTTGCAACGCTTCCGTTTCGCTAATGATCTTCTCATTTAGCTCAGCGATACTCAATGCTTTTATGTCTGCGTTTTTCATATTACTGTTCTACGTAGTCCCTTCTAACTGAAAATTTTGTCTTTATCGGAAGTTTTCCTTCCGCTAAACGCAACGCTTCTTTTGCTACTGCTTTGGTAACACCACCCGCTTCGAATAGGATAGTACCTGGCTTCACCACGGCTACCCAATACTCAGGGGATCCTTTACCTTTACCCATCCGAACTTCAGCGGGCTTTTTAGTAATGGGCTTGTCAGGAAAAATACGAATCCAAACTTGTCCCTCACGTTTCATAAAACGCGTTACTGCAATACGGGCTGCCTCGATCTGGCGAGCTGTTATCCAACCCCCTTCTAAAGACTTTAATGCGAAAGATCCAAAAGCAATGGTATGTCCGCGTGTAGCGACACCCTTCACTCTACCTTTTTGCATCTTTCTAAATTTCGTTCGCTTAGGTTGTAACATGGTTACCTAACTTTTTATCGTTCTTTAATTATTTTCTTTTACCTCCACGGCCCCCTTGACCCCCTTGGCCACCTTTGCCACGGTTGTCTCTATCTCCTCCACCGCGTCTTGCGCCACGTTCCGGTGCCCCGGATTTAGGTCCGCCAGGTCCTTGTGGTGCGTTGATCATTCCTATGTTAGGAGACAAATCACGCTTACCATATACTTCACCTTTAAACACCCATACTTTGATACCGATTTTACCGTACACCGTTTGTGCTTCAGTAATTGCATAGTCGATGTCAGCACGAAGTGTGTGTAATGGAATCCTTCCTTCTTTGTATTGTTCAGTACGCGCCATCTCAGCACCACCTAAACGACCAGAGCATTTAATTTTAATACCTTCCGCACCTACACGCATCGCAGAGGCAATCGCTTGCTTCATTGCACGCTTGTAGGAAATACGCGCTTCAATCTGTTGGGCAATTGCTTCACCAACAAGTTTGGCATCAATTTCAGGACGCTTAATTTCAAAGATGTTGATTTGAACATCTTTACCAGTAAGCTTCTTCAACTCTTCTTTAATCTTATCTACTTCCGTTCCGCCTTTTCCGATCACAACACCTGGACGAGCCGTGTGAATGGTAAGTGTAATACGCTTAAGGGTTCTTTCGATAACCACTTTAGCAACTCCACCTTTCGGAATACGCGCCTGGATATATTTTCTGATTTTTTGATCTTCAACAAGTTTATCAGAGAATGATTTTCCACCAAACCAGGCGGAGTCCCATCCACGGATAACGCCTAATCTAAAACCAACCGGGTTAATTTTCTGTCCCATTATTCTTGCGTTTCTAATTCTTGTGTTTCAACAGCAGTACCCTGTGTAGCATGGCTCGCTAAAACCAAGGTCACATGGTTACTACGTTTTCTAATTCTATGAGCACGACCCTGAGGTGCTGGTCTCAATCTTTTCAACTGACGACCTCCGTCAACAAAAATCTCTTTTACAAAAAGATCAGCATCTTCAATCTTCACATCTTCATGGGTATTCTCCCAATTCGAAATGGCCGACATAAGAAGTTTTTCAAGTTTAGGTGCGCCAGTCTTTGCTTCGAACTTTAAAATGTTCAATGCTTTTGTAACCCGTTGGCCACGAATCATATCCGCCACTAATCTCATCTTACGAGGAGATGTAGGTACATTCTTCAATTTGGCAACAACCGGCCCTGTCTTGGCTGCAGCTTTACGTGCATCCCTCTTTTCTCTTTTTACGACAGACCTCTTTGTCTTTTTCGCTGTAGCTTCTTCCATCTTTACTAAGCGTTAATTGCTTTTGTTACCTGAGTGACCACGGAACATTCTGGTTGGTGCAAATTCACCGAATTTGTGACCCACCATGTTTTCTGTGACATACACAGGAATAAATTTATTTCCATTATGAACGGCTATTGTGTAGCCAATGAAATCCGGTGTAATGGTCGACCTTCTTGACCAGGTCTTGATTACAGATTTCTTTCCAGTACTTTCCATTGCTTCTACTTTAGAAAGCAAACGAAAATCACAATACGGTCCTTTTTTAATCGAACGTCCCATTATTTTTTCCTCTTAGCTATAATTAGACCATCTGAATACTTCTTCGGGCTACGGGTCTTCTTGCCTTTTGCGTAAGCACCGTTGCGTGATCTTGGATGTCCTCCAGATGCGCGACCTTCACCACCACCCATCGGGTGATCTACCGGGTTCATCGCAACACCACGAACGCGTGGACGAACACCTTTCCATCTATTGCGACCTGCTTTTCCAGCAGTCTCGTTCATGTGATCTGCATTTGAAACCGTGCCTACTGTTGCGCGGCAGGTCATCAAAATATTTCGCATTTCACCAGATGGCATTTTCAATGTTGCATACTTGCCATCACGTGCAAGAAGCTGAACGAAGACACCAGCACTACGTGCTATCGCGCCACCTTTACCGGGTTTCATTTCAACATTGTGCACAATGGTACCCAATGGAATTTTAGAAAGTGGTAATGAATTTCCAACTTCAGGAGCAACGTTGTCACCAGAGATAATCTCTTGTCCAACTTTCATTCCTGCAGGAGCAAGAATATATGACTTTGCTCCGTCAGCATAATTCAATAAAGCAATACGAGCTGAACGTGCCGGATCGTACTCAATAGACTTTACCGTTGCAGGTACATCTACCTTATCTCTCTTGAAGTCAATCAACCTGAGTTTTTGCTTATGACCACCTCCGATATATCGGTTTGTAGTTTTTCCCTGGTTGTTTCTTCCTCCAGATTTCTTAATAGTAACTACCAAAGATTTTTCAGGCTTCGAAGTAGTAACATCATCAAAGGATACTACTACACGGTGCCGTGTTCCTGGGGTTACTGGGTTAAATTTTCTCAACGCCATCTTCTACTAATTATACGTTGCCATAAAAATCAATTATCTCGCCTTCCGCTAATGTAACGATGGCTTTTTTGTAGCTCGGTCTACGTCCTTCCAACACACCGGTCTTGGAGTAACGCGACTTCTTCTTGCCCATTACATTCATGGTGTTTACGCTTGTCACGTTTACACCATACTGCTTCTCAATGGCTTTCTTTATCTCTACTTTGTTCGCATCTAATGACACAACAAAGCCGTACTTTCCTTTCTCATTGAGTGCGGAAACTTTCTCGGTAACTAAAGGTTTCTTTAGGATACTCATTAGTCTTTATTTAACAAGTTCACAATCTTTTCAACAGCGCTCTCCACGAAAATCACGTTGTCAGCATTCATCAAATCATAGGTATTGATCTGATCTACTGCTGTAATTTTTGTTTTCTGAACGTTCCTTCCAGAGAGCACAATATTTTTGATTGATTCAGGAAGAACCAATAATGTCTTCTTATCTGATAAAGAAAGTGCCGCAATCATTTCAATGTATTGCTTTGACTTTGGTGCTTCAAAATTGAAGTCTTCCAAAATAGCAATCGCATTGTCTTTTGCTTTGTAGCTCAACGCTGACTTACGTGCCAGGTCTTTTACTTTCTTGTTCAGCTTGAAAGAATAGTCACGAGGAGTTGGTCCGAATACGCGTCCACCACCTTTGAACAAAGGATTCTTGATGTTACCCGCACGTGCACCTCCGGTGCCTTTCTGCTTCTTTAATTTCTTTGACGATCCTGCAATCTCAGCACGCTGCTTCGATTTGTGTGTACCTTGACGTTGGTTCGCTAAAAAGCTTTTAACATCCAAGTAGATAGCATGATCATTCGGCTCGATACCGAAAATTGCATCTGAAAGAGCAACTTTCTTACTCGTGGCTTCACCGCTATATTTTACAACCGCTATATCCATTACTTTTCGAGAATTACTGTTGAGTTCTTAGCTCCTGGAACGGAACCACTAACGATAATCAGGTTTTGCTCAGGCATGATTTTGATAACGCGAAGGTTCAACACTTTCACGCGGTCATTTCCCATACGGCCGGCCATGCGCATTCCTTTCATCACTCGGGCAGGAAATGAAGCATTACCAATAGAGCCCGGTGCACGCAATCTGTTGTGCTGACCGTGGGTAGCCTCTCCAACTCCGCTGAATCCGTGGCGTTTTACAACACCTTGGAAACCCTTACCTTTCGAAGTACCGATGGCATCTAGCCAGTCTCCTTCTACAAATACGTCCTGAACCCTGATTTCTGTACCAAGATCCACCTTTCCATCAAATTCAGTCCTGAAATCTCTGAATTCAACCGAAGTACGCTTTGCGGTAGTGTTTGCTTTTTTGAAGTGACCAACCTCTGCTTTGTTGGTATGTTTCTCTTTCTTATCACCGAAAGATAATTGAATAGCACGATAGCCGTCAGACTCTGCGTTCTTAACCTGCGTTACAACACAAGGTCCTGCTTCTATTACTGTACACGGAATGCTTTCGCCCTCTGGGCTGAATACACTTGTCATTCCGATTTTTCTTCCTATAAGTCCAGGCATTTTAAATCTGTTTGATGCTTGTTTTTCAGGATTTTACGCGTTCTGGGCGTAAAAAGGACTGCAAAGATAGGAACTATAAATTAGTTACCAAATTCGGGTTCAAAAATAATTTGAGAGTCCTTATTCCCAGCGATTTAAGCCATTTAATCTCAAGCCAAACTATCTTTCCCCTATCAAAAGTGAATATTTGACTAATTTGAGCACTTCTAATCCAAGCATGATCGCGGGCAACAAAAAACAACATAAGCTCTTCCTTCAGGGTCTTTTGATCCTGGCCTTTTTACTCAACCTCTATTTAGGTAGTGTATCCATCCCCTTAGTGGAAATTTTGAAAGTCCTATCCTTTCAAGAACCCGATAATGCCATCTGGGGGAAAATCGTATTGGACTTCCGTCTCAGCAAAGCCACTACCTGTGTTTTGGGTGGTGCCGCGCTCTCTATCTCTGGGCTTCAAATGCAGACGTTGTTTAGGAATCCGCTGGCCGGGCCTGATGTATTGGGGTTAAGTTCCGGAGCAAGCCTGGCGGTATCATTGGTGTTAATGTCGGGTGCTACGGGATTCACCCTTTTCTTAAATCCAGGTCCTTTAGGCGTTGCCATTGCCGCTTCTATTGGAAGTTTAGTAGTCATGATGGCGGTTTTGGGAATATCCACTAAAGTAAAAAGCAGCACCTCTTTATTAATAGTAGGGTTAATGATTGGTGCTGCCACCTCCTCTATTGTAAGTGTACTGCAATTTATGAGTGGTGCTGACCAACAGCAAGCATTTCTGATCTGGACATTTGGTAGTGTTGGAGGGCTAAACTGGAATGAAATCTCAATATTGGCTATCCTTCTTCTTATAGGAACACTCGGGGCGGTACTTTCTATTAAATCACTTAATGCGTGGCTGCTGGGAGACCATTATGCAACCAACCTTGGAATAAACCTCAAATCAGCCAAATTAAGGATTATCCTTACTACCTGTCTTATGACGGGAGCGGTTACTGCTTTTTGCGGCCCCATTGCTTTTGTTGGGATTGCAGTGCCTCATATCACCAAACTTTTTCTCAACACCAGTGAGCACAAAGTATTAATTCCGTGGGTAGCTATTATGGGCGCAACACTCTTACTGCTTTGTGACATCATTGCCCAATTACCGGGCAGTGCACACGTTCTTCCCATCAATGCCATTACCGCGCTCATTGGTGCCCCTATTGTAATTTGGATTATCCTTCGTGGAAATAAAGTGATATCATGAACCAGGTGCTTCTAAAAACCAAAGAACTTTCCGTAGGCTACTCTATAAAGAGTGGTAATAAGGTTTTGTTGGAGAACCTTGAATTATCGCTTCAGGCTGGAGAACTGGTGTGCTTTATGGGACCTAATGGAATTGGGAAGTCTACATTTATCCGGACAATTGCCGGTCTTCATCCTCCTTTAAAAGGGGAAACCATTATTTCGGGAAATACACCCCTGGAACAAAGTATAGCGGTGGTATTAACCGATAAAATCCTTCCGAATCAAATGCGGGTTTATGATCTGATCACCTTCGGGAGATACCCTTACCTTTCCTGGAATATAAAATTAACCGCTACAGATAAGGCGGCAATCGATAAAGCCATTTCCCTTACTGGGATTGATGATATGCTCGATCAAAAGATAGGCGAGTTAAGCGATGGCCAACTTCAATTGGTCATGATTACGCGGGCCTTGGCGCAAGAATGTCCAATCCTTCTATTAGATGAACCAACCGCACACCTTGATTTGAACAACCGGGTGGAAATCATGAACCTGCTTCGGGCATTGGCGCACCAATCCAACAAAGCTATTTTGATTGCCACCCATGAATTGGACCTCGTTCTTCAAACCGCTGACAGAATCTGGCTTGCTACCCGCGACAAAAAAATCCTTTCCGGCATTCCGGAAGACCTCGTGCTGGATGATTCCTTTGACAAAATTTTTCAGCTAAAAGGATTTGACCTAAAGACCGGGAAGATCAAACATCACCTCCATCAACTACAAAAAATTAAACTTGAAGGGGAAGGCTCAACGTACTTGTGGACAAAGAATGCGCTGGAGCGATGTGGGTATGAAGTTACGGAAAGTGGTTCCGTCATTATAAAAATTAAACTTGATCCAACACCAACATGGATTGTAAATTCCCATTCCTATCCAACAATCGAATCAATGATACAGGCTTTAAAAATTGTCGTTAATTGAGTTGGAAGATAGATTCATTATACGAATATTTTCGCCTAACGTAATGCGTTTTATCCAACATTTTTGAATTGTAGGCAGTTGAGTAACTTAGGGTCATGAAGCATGTGGTGATTATAGGCAATGGGATTTCCGGAATAACAGCAGCCCGGCATATCCGCAAGAAGAGCGATTTCACGATTACCGTTATCTCCGCAGAA
>JBGTGG010000231.1:0-11103 GCA_041746855.1 Cyclobacteriaceae bacterium
GTGAAGTGCCAGATTAAATTGGCCGCGAAGTAATTGGTCATATACAGACTACTTCCTGCCTGTCCTGCTGTATTATCGTTAATACCATGGTTATAGGTAACGAGCGAAGTGACCGTGGGAACCCAGGCATGATGAACGCCCAATGTAAATCCCATGTCCGTGAGGGCTTCTATATTTCCGTTTTCATCAAGTCCTGCTGAAAGACCACCACGCATTCTTCCTGAGCCTGGACCATAGACGCCCTGATAGATAAAGTAATCGTTTTTCAAAAAATTCAATCGCCCTGAAAGGTTGACGCCATAAAGGGAAAGGCTTTCGGTTCCACCCGCATCAAACCGATACTGAAGTTTTGCTAAAAAAGCTGAGGCTTGAATGTGCCCCCATTTTTTTGTGATCCGATAGCGTGCGGTAAGGTCGGGTAGTGGACTTTCAAAAGCGCCAGCCTCTGCCGGAGTCTCTGCACTTTTACTGGGTTCTTCCAAAGCAAATGCCAGATATGAATCATCCGATAATTTTTGCTTAAAACGAAACATGGCATGTCGTGCAAAAACATATGCTGCAGGTTTCTCAAAGTCAAGCGTAGCAGGAATCATCGATTCATCCATAAAGTTCGACCACCATTGACCCGCAAGCCACGTGTCATTGATTTCAACAAAAGCATGTCGCAGTCTGAAAGCACCACTTGTGCCATAGAAATCACCTTCAATATAGGTTCGCATTTCACCAATGGAAGTAGCTGTTTTCGTATCGATAAAGATCCGGCTTTCTTTCGCATGTAAATGTGTACTTACTCCTTCAGACCCATCCGTTGGAATTGTTGAAACATTAAAATAATCCGGAGAGCCGATTGGATTGAAGTCGTGGATGAAATCGAACTTCACATAGCCTCCTATTTTTAGAATGGTTTTTGTCTTGGGTATATTCCACCATCCTGGTGGCGCTTCAACGGGCTCTTCAGTAGGTGTGATTTGCGCAAAGGCCTGACCCATACAAACCACAAAAAGGGTGATGCTTAAAAATACTCTCATATGATTGGGAACCTAGTTCGAAACTTGGCCGGTCAAATCACCTTGCTCAATTGTCCGCTCGTTGATTCCTTGCACGGGCCGGTTGTTAGGTCCAATCTTGGAAGAGAATGCCGCAACTTGTTCTGCAGTTACTTTTGCGGTATTACGAAGCACAAGCCACTGGACACTTTCGCTACAAGGCGGAGTGGTTAGTGAACCAACATAGTGGTACGCTTGATTGTCTTTTGGAAGATGCATGCTTAATTCAAGATTGACATCAGTGATGTGTTTACTTTCACCTTTGGCTGCGGGTAGATTGGCAACTATTTTTGCAATATTTTCATTGGCAACTTTTCCTTCTTCAAAAAGTACACTCACCACCGCTAAGCTTTTGTCATCACTTTGGTGAACAAGGTGCATTTCCATAGGCAGGTTTTTGCCATTGATGGTATGTTCACTGGGCGTATGAAAATGAAACTGCTTCAGGTGGTATGTTTTTCCGGCAAACGTAAAAGTGCTCCCTTCTTCAACTGTTACCTGAATGGTATGGCCGTTGTCGAGGATATCGTCCATGTGCTCGTTGTGGGCAATGTGAAGCGAAGTAGTTTGGTAATCAAAACTCCAATTCGCATTTCCTTGTACGTTAGCCTTATCAATGTTAATGGGTGACTGACCTTTTCCTTCACCACAAAGTGCGTACACGGGAGTTAAAGAAGCCCAGTTGGTTGGTCCCTCTTCACCACTATAGCCCCAATGCACAGGACGAGCTGAAACGGGTGTCGCTTCTACAGCCACTGAATCCGCAACGGTAGGGGTATCCGAAACTTCTTCTTTTTTGGAGGAACATGAACTTAGAACCAACAATATGGTCGCAAGGGACAATAGTTTAAGAGAGGTTTTTTTGGAGTGCATATTTTTAGGGGTTTAATTAAATCAAAGTTAATAATTTGTAGAACTTCTTCTTCATGTAATTCTGATAAATGCTTTAGTGATCATTGATTTTTGTCAGCCCTCCAGTTCAGTAATCAACATAGTTTTGATGAGGATTCATTGAAAACCATTAATCCCAATCATCATGAAAAAGAACGAACCCGTACGGAACATTATGGCCACCAGTGTGGTCAGTGTTCAATTAAATGATAGCTTAAGCGATGTAAGCCGGCTGATAAAGAAACACCACATACGCCATATCCCGGTGGAGCATGACAATAAATTGGTTGGAATAATCAGTCGCACCGATATTGATCGACTAACGTTTTCTGCACTTATGCCCGGTGAAGGTGATGCAGATGAGTCGGTATTTGAAATGCTCACGATTGGCCATGTGATGACCAGCAAGCCCCGCGTGGTGAATGACGAAACTACTATCCATGAAGTTGCTACAATTTTATCGAAGGAAGAATTTCATGCACTTCCGGTGGTTGCAAAAAAAGATGCTACTACGTTGGTGGGAATCGTTACAACAACGGATGTTATAAAATATATGCTGGATAATTGGTAGCGATGGATAATTACGAATCGCTACTAATTTTAGAACCTGGATTTAAAATATTCAACCGTGCGTTTATTGGCATCATCCGTAGCTTCTTTATTATAGGAAGCAGGATTGCTTGGATTGGCAAAGCCATGACCTGCATCGTATGCTTTTACGGTTAGTTGCTTTCCGGCAGCATCCATATTTTTTTCAAACTTTTCCATCACCTCCTTATTGATCCATTGGTCCTGGGTGGGCCAGATGCTCAACACATCGGAATTTAATTTTTTTAATTTGGATACATCTTCTTCAGGCATTCCATAATACATAACACATCCCACTGTTTGTGGTCCGGCAATCAAAGCAGCTTGCAAAGAGAGGCCACCTCCAAAACACCAACCGATTGTACCAATTCGCGCATCAGTTCCTGCGAAAGCCATTGCACCTTTTACAATGCTTTCACCACGTTCAGTTTTAAATTTTTGCATATACTTTCCTGCCGTTTCCCGATCAGTTGCAACATTGCCATCGTACATATCCAGTGCAATGATGTTTACAGATTTCCCGAGGGCCTCATAAAGTTCCTCCGATTGCCGTTTGATATTATCATTTAATCCCCACCACTCCTGAAAAACAAAAATCCAGTTCGCTGATTTTTTCTTTGCTTTAAGAAGAAACGCATTTGCGCGTACACCATCGTTGCAATCAAATTGGATCATCTTTCCTCCGGCCAATGTTTCATGAACATAGTTGTGTGGTAGTTGATGCTCTGCATTGAATGCTTTGTTGGAGGCAAGCAACGCAAACTTTTCTGTGGAAGGAGTGTGGCAAATGGTGATATCATCTTGTGCAAACCCTTGTAAGGAACAACACAAGAAGATGAAGACAGCTACTTTTTTCATGGGGTCTTATTTTTATACAATGTACTAATAAATTCACGAGAGGGGCTGAACTACTGGCGGAAGCTAGAATAGTTTGAATTTATTTTTTCTGGGCAAATTTTATAAACCCAATATTTGCCCCACCTTTTTCAAAGAGCAATGTGAACGTTTGTTTTCCTTTGGCTAAAACGATGTTACCTACTTTTATGCTTTTCCATTTTTGATCACCTCCTGTGGAAGAGAGTGCTTTGGAAAAAGCGACATCTGCTCCATTTATTTTTACAGCGATGGTACTGGGTCCTTTTGCCATGGCATAGCGAATGACAATATCATAAACCCCGGTAGCATTTACATTCAGCGTATAGTTCAACCACTCCCCATCTTTTGTCCACCCAATGTTATTATGGTTTGAATCCGGATCCGTGTCAGCAGACGGTTCAATATCAACACCATCATTGCGATAATGGTGACCCGAATTCCAGGCGGTTCTTTCACCGGAGCTTACCCAATAGTTGGCGGTGTCACTATCCCAATAGGCGATGCCATTTCTACCCAAATCAAAATCTGTTGCGAAGATTACACCGGGGACATTGTTTTCGGAATACTGCTTTGATCCAATTTCATGAACCTGACGAAACATCGCATCAATTACATCCGGTCTATAAATCGTGTTTTGAATGTGGGTGTTTGCAGCAAGTTCCATCAACGTCTTTTTGGAAAATTCCGGTGAAGGTTTAGTGCCTCCTTTTCCCCAATATTTTAAAAGTGTGGCGTAGTCGTCCGTTTTTTTAATCGTGAGCGGATTAACAATCGATCCAACTTTTTTCAATGGCCACCACGCCCAACCAATGTGATTTTCTTCTGCCAATTTGATTGCATTGGTAAACCAGGTATTTGAATTTTCGCCTGACTCACCCAACCATATGGGCACATTATTTTCTTCGCGGATATCCAAAGCAAATTGAATGGCTTCAGTGGTGTTGTAATTCCAGTATTTGTGAAAACTCACAACCATGTTTGAATCCCATTTCGGAAAAATCCCTTTGTAATTATTTCCCCAACAATTTCCTTCTATGTAGATGATGTGGTTTTGGTCAACCGATCGGATCGCTTCTGTGATATCCAGATATAGTTTTCGAAGCGGTGCATTTGAAGTTTCTTCACAGCCGTTTTTATTTTGCCCGTCCACAAAATTCCAATTTGGTTCGTTGATTAAATCGTAGCCACCAATCCACGCTTCATTCACATAGCGCTCTGCCAATTTTCTCCAGAGGGCAATTGTTTTTTGTTGGTTGGCTTCGCTTTCCCAAAGCGATGGCTTGGAAGTATCGTAATCAGAAATATTGGCATCGTGGCCTTGGCCACCCGGAGCAGCGTGTAAATCCAATATCAGATACATTTGATTGGCTTCACACCATTTTAAAAGACTGTCGGTCATGGCAAACCCTTTTTCAAGCCAGGTGTTTTCACCAGCAATGGGTTCTTCTTCAATGGGAAGTGTAAACAAATTGTAATGCATCGGTAAACGAACGGAATTAAATCCCCACGAAGCAAGTGAATCAATATCTGTTCGTGTGCAATGATTTTGAAGCCAGGCATTATAAAATTCCTGCGTGTTTTCTTCACCGATAAGATCTTTAATCTTTGCGCGTATCTGATATTGCGGCCCTGCGAAACTACCCGTCTGCAACATATATCCTTCCTGCAACATCCATCCACCCAGGCCCATACCGCGAAGGATCACCTCTTTTTCGTTTTTATCAACGATTTTTTTTCCGTTTACATGCAGATATTGAGCCTGTAGGTTATTTGTTGAGAGCATGATGATAATCACTATCATGCTGCGAAAAATTGGAGTCGTTTGGTTCATTGTGGCAGGTGAGTAATACTTAGAGTTGACCGGTAATCACCCGATCATAGGTTATGTAATCCGTATTGACGGGTTCCAATCCAATTTGGCGGACACGCATCGCAACCTGTCCTCTGTGGTAGCTGCCATGGTTTACCAGATGGATCATGATCTGCTCAACGTTTGTTACGTATGGACTACCCACATAGTTGGTGTACGACAAATCACGATCAAACGATTCTGTGTTCTCAATAAAATCCAACCAAATGGCACCGCCATCTTCTGCCATTTGCTGAAGTGTATCCAGCGATTGGGTTTCCCACAGCTTTACTTCTGATTTTGGCAATCCCTTTATTCTATTTAGCCAAATAAAAGGAGCGGCCAGCAAGTGGCTCATGATCGACAAGGCTTTTTCATCTGATACGGATTGATCGATCAAACATTTCATCACCTGATTATTTGCCCAGGCATTATATTGATAGAGTTTTAAGAAATATTGTTTCATCTTTAAGGAAAATTCAGCATCATCATGAAAAGTTTTACAAGTTACACGCTTTTATTTTTTGTAATACTGTGTACGTTGCAGAATTTCACCGTCACGGCACAAGAATCACCTACGCAATCGATTGAGCCATTTCTCGATTTGGAATTTACAAAAGAAGAACGCGATTTTTTATTACAGGCATTACAAAATACGCAACGCTCCATCAAAGAAATACACAGCTACCACCTTTCAAATTCGGTAGGCATGTCGCTGCAATTCAATCCCCTACCACAAGGATTTGTTATTGATCAAAAACAAATTCCCATTGACTGGGGATTCCCTTCCAAAGTGAAGCTTCCTGAGAATCTTGATGACCTCGCATTTTATACTGTTGCGCAACTTTCGGTGTTGGTCAAATCAAAAAAGATTACCTCCACCGAGTTAACAAAACTTTATGTCGATCGTCTTAAGAAATATGGAGACACGTTGCAATGTGTCATTACATTGATGGAGGAACATGCATTCGCGCAAGCAAAAAAAGCAGATCAGGAAATTGCAACCGGTAACTATAAAGGTCCGTTGCATGGAATCCCTTTTGGTGTAAAAGACCTGATCGCCATTAAAGGAACGAAGACAACCTGGGGAGCGATGCCTTATAAAGATCAACGCATTGATGAAACGGCCACCATCGTTTCAAAACTTGAAGCGGCAGGCGCAATACTGATTGCAAAATTTACCTTAGGAGAGCTTGCGATGGGCGATGTGTGGTATGGTGGTGTCACTAAAAACCCATGGGATTTGACACAAGGATCAAGTGGCTCTTCAGCTGGTTCGGCAGCTGCAACAGCAGCAGGGTTGGTGGCGTTCAGCATTGGTACAGAAACCTTAGGTTCGATTGTTTCGCCAAGTACGCGGTGTGGTGTTTCGGGATTGCGACCAACGTATGGAAGAGTAAGCCGCTATGGCGCGATGGCGTTGAGTTGGAGTATGGATAAGATTGGCCCGATTACACGATCAGCATTGGATTGTGCGATGGTGTTCGAAACCATCCGCGGAAGCGATGGAATTGATTCGAATGTTCAGGATGCTGCATTTAATTATTCATCAAAAACAGATTTGAAGAAATTGAAAATCGGATATATAAAAAGTTTTTTTGAAGCGGATTATTCAAACAAAGCAGCGGACCAAAAGACATTGGAAGTAATACGTAGCTTGGGAATTAAGCCGGAACCGATTGATTTTTCTTTCGATGTTCCCGCAGCACCTATTCGCATGATGTTGATTGTGGAAGCTGCCGCGGCCTTTGATGAGTTGACACGCTCCAATAAGGATAGTTTGCTAGTGAGCCAACTGAATTGGTCGTGGCCGAATTCTTTTCGCATGGCCCGCTTTATTCCGGCAGTGGAGTATATCAATGCCTCCCGCATGCGTACTGCATTAATTGAGGAGTATAACAAAAAATTATCCGAATACGATGTAATTATTTCGCCTAGCTTTGGTGGCAATCAACTTCTTGTTACAAACTTAACAGGCCATCCGTGTTTGGTAGTGCCGAATGGTTTTGATGATAAAGGTCGTCCGACTAGTATTTCATTTCTGGGAAAATTATTTGGGGAAGCTTCCGTTATTGCAGTGGGGCGCGCGTATCAAGAGGCAAGTGAATGGGATGAAAAGCATCCTGAATTTTTTAAGAAGTAATTATGATTGTGAAAAGAATTGTTCTGTTTTTTTGTTTACTGTGTAATCGGGTCTTTCGACTCGACTAAGCCTAATGGCTGTATCCTGTCAGGTCGAAAGACCTGACAACACATAAAGACCTGACAACCCGTAAAAGCAAGTGAACAGGATGAGAAACATCCAGAATTTTTTAAGTAAAAATATGATTGCAAAAAGGTTTTTTCTGATTTTAAGTTTGGCGATTTGTTTGGTAGCATGTAAGCGACCGGAAGAAGATA
Source organism: Cyclobacteriaceae bacterium (assembly GCA_041746855.1). Lineage (GTDB taxonomy): Bacteria > Bacteroidota > Bacteroidia > Cytophagales > Cyclobacteriaceae > JBGTGG01. The sequence goes on from JBGTGG010000231.1 coordinate 7,651, forward strand.
TTGTTTTTAAATATGTTCAGGGAGTAGTTGTAGATGCTACAGATAAAGATCCACGATTAAAAGCGAATGCCGTATTTTTCAATCCCAATGATATGAAGGGCAAGCTCAAAAGGATTGAGTTGGATATTTACATAGAAGGAAAAAAAGCCGGGAAGGTTGATCAAAAGTTGGCCTTGTTGATTCCAGCAAATTCGGAGTTTACCGTTCCGGTGGAGGTGAAGTTGGATTTAAAAGAAATGGGATTAATGAATACCCTTTTTAGCATCCTTGGTGCTAAGAAAATGGATGTGCGCTATATAGGCAGTATTCGCCTAAATTATAAAGGCATCCCAATAAAGGTGCCTGTCGACTATAAAAGCGAAATACGGATTAAAATCTAACAACGGTTCCGATTTAGGGATTTGCTATTGTATATTCGGAGAACCTAAAATCTCTCGGTCGTGAATATCGCCTTAATCACGCTTTCAATCGTATGCCTGATCCTATTTTTTTCAACCCTTTGGTTATTAATCAAATCAAAGCGTGATGAAAGGCGCAGGAAAAAAGAAGTCCAGGAGAAACAAGTAATCCTAAGTGTTGTTTCACACGACATTAAAGCTCCCTTTAACAGGATTTTTGCACTCACACAATTGTTGGAATTTGATAAGAGCAAACTCACTGCTGAGCACAAAGATTATTTGGGAAAAATACACCAGGTAGTGGCGGATGGATTGGGATTGATCCGCAACCTGGTGGATTTTCGAAACATAGAATATAGGGGGATTCAAATCCTTCCGGAGGAAATTGATATCAGTTATTTAGCAACGAGTTGTGTTCGGAATATCCGAAGCCTTGCTGAAAAGAAAGAGATTGTAATTCAAACCGATATTGATCCAGGCATCAAAATCGAATCCGACAACATTTGTGTGAGCCGTTCTATTGATAGTGTACTTTCGAACGCGATCAAGTTTTCAGAATTTAACAAGAAAATTTTTGTGATACTTCGTGATACAAAGCGTGACCATGTTCGTATTGAAATAAAGGATGAAGGCCCTGGGTTTTCGGAAGAAGATATATCAAAAGTTTTCTCGCGGTTTCAAAAACTTTCAGCAATACCCACGTCAGGGGAAAGTACGACGGGATTGGGATTGTACAATGCAAAAAAAATGATTAACCGGATCGGTGGTGAAATTCAGATTTCTTCGAAGTTGGGTGAAGGCACCACCATGATTATAAAAGTGCCAAAAGGCATTCCGGAATCAATCGAATAAATAATAGTCGTCTTCTTTTCCTTGTAGAATTGCTTCCAGCGAATCAATAACCGATTCGTCTTTAATCACATAATCACGAACACCTTGTTTAATAAAACTCAACACAAGGTTACCATCATCAATGGCGCTCATCATAATAATTTTGTGGTCATCGCTGACTTTGTCTTTGATTTTGTCGTACAATTCAATGCCACTCATTGAAGGAAGTTTGTAGTCAATAATCAATGCTTCCGGGAATTCCTTTTCAATTGCAATCAACGCATCTTCTGCACTGAGAAAAGTGGAGACTTTGTAGTCCGGGTTTTTTAACAGTGATCTACGGATAAACTCCGAATAGATTGGATCATCCTCTACAACGTAAATCATCATGGTTAGGTAATTTGTCGAACCAATATAGAGCATTTCGTCAAAATTCGAAATAACGGGGTTGAACTCTTTCATGAATGTTTCTTTTTTGATTCACCCAATTGAAACAAAGACCGACCGATGGTCAAATTTAGTTGAACATGGTAGGTATTAAGCTTAACTTAGGGTTATAACCTAAGCCCAGCCCATGAAATGGTCATTTTAAAATGCTTATACCAAACAGGTATGATTATTTTGACCATTCCATGTGCCATTAACTTAAAATTTTAAACACATGAAATACTCTTGTTTCTATCTTCTCTTTTTTCTTTTGGCAGCGTGTTCAAACCAGGAGACAAAACCTTCTCCTCAATTCTATATTTCATTTGATGCTGCATTATCCGATCAGCCCCAGGACGGACGGTTGCTTTTGCTTGTATCCAATAATGATACAGCTGAGCCACGGTTTCAGGTCAACGGAAGTTTAAATACGCAATTGGTTTTTGGAATAGATGTAGAAGGAATGAAACCCGGTGCTGAAGTTGAAGTAGGCACTTCTGCTTTTGGATATCCGATTCAATCGCTAACCGATTTGCCTGCGGGCGAATACTATGTGCAAGCGTTGATCAATCGCTACGAAACGTTTAATCTAAAGTCAGGCCATAGTGTAAAGCTGCCGCCTGATCAAGGAGAAGGACAACAATGGAATCGCAAGCCCGGGAATTTTTATAGCTCGCCCATGAAAGTTACGATTGATCCCTCGAAAAGTGAGACCATCCAAATTGTAATGGACCAGGTAATCCCTCCCGCGGAAGAAGCGAAAGACACGAAGTACATCAAGCACATAAAAATCCAGAGCAAGTTGCTTTCTGAATTTTGGGGTCGGCCCATGTTTTTGGGAGCGCACGTTTTGATTCCGGAAGGTTTTGATGAACATCCCGAAGCAAAATATCCGCTGATGGTTTTTCATGGGCACTTCCCCTCCGACTTTGGCGGCTTTAGCGAAACACCACCGCCTGCTGATATGGATACCACCGATTACGCTGATCGCTTTGGAATTTATGGTTACAAAAAACTCCAGGCACAAGAAGCCTACGATTTTTACAAACAATGGACCAGTAAGAATTTCCCGCGCTTTCTGGCGATTGAAATCCAACATGCCAATCCCTACTATGATGATTCGTATGCTGTGAATTCTGAGAATCTGGGCCCGTATGGTGATGCCATTATGCAAGAGTTGATTCCGGAAATTGAAAAACAGTTTCGTGGTATTGGTGAAGGCTGGGCGCGGTTTACATACGGTGGGTCAACAGGAGGTTGGGAAGCGTTGGCCGTACAAGTAAAATACCCGGATGAGTTTAATGGATGCTTTGCAGCGTGTCCCGACCCGATAGATTTTCGTGCCTATTGTTTAGTGGATTTATATAAAAACAAGAACGCATATTTCTACGATAGCGATTTCAAAAAGCTGCCGATACCTGCACACCGCGATTACTTAGGACAAATTCAAAGCACCATGCAGCAAGAAAATTATTATGAGTTGGCGTTAGGAAATAAGTCACGCTCCGGCCAGCAGTGGGATATTTGGGAAGCGGTGTATTCCCCGCAAGGAGATGACGGCTATCCAAAAAGAATATTTAATAAAGAGACGGGAGAGATCGATCAAGAAGTAGCTACGTATTGGAAAGAGAATTTTGATTTGCGCTACATTCTGCAGCGCGATTGGGCTACGTTGGGGCCAAAGCTCGAAGGCAAGATTCATATCTATTGTGGTGATATGGATAACTACTATTTGAACAATGCGGTGTATTTGATGGAGGATTTTCTAGAAGGAACAACCAATCCATTTTACAATGGT
>JBGTGG010000232.1:0-3056 GCA_041746855.1 Cyclobacteriaceae bacterium
TTTCATTTTACTCTATGTCGTAGATGAAGTTGCGTATGATAATTTTCATTTAAAGAGCGAACGCATCTATCGCGTCAACTCCGGATTTTCAAATCCAACTACTGGTGAGAAAGAGGGAATATTCGATGCCAATGCCTGGCCGGTTGGAAAAGTTTTGGAATCAGAATACCCAGAAGTTGAAGCTGTTTTGTATACCCGTAATGCATCTGGTTTGCTCATCAACCTTGAAGAGAAGCAAATACGACAACGCAGTTTTTTCGCCAGTGATGAGTTCTTCGACATCTTCTCTTTCGAAATGCTGGAGGGCAATCCCTCCACTGCGTTGGAAAAACCGTACTCTGTTGTGATTACCGAGACGATGGCGAACAAGTATTTCCCGAACACGGAAGCATTGGGCAAAACACTTACCATGATGGATACGCTTCAGTTTGATGTTACTGGTATTGTAAAGGATGTTCCGGCAAATTCACACATTCAATTCGAAATGCTGATTTCTTTTTCTACTTATCGTGATATCGATAAATCTTTCGATTATGGTTCGGGTTGGGGAAATTTTAATATGCGAAATTATATCTTACTCAAGGAAGGAACGGATGCTGTTGCCTTAACCCAAAAAGCATCGGGTATGTATGAAGAGAAAGTTCCGGAAATGCTTCGCGAATGGGGGACCCGTGCGTACCTCGATTTTGAAAAGATGCCGGATATTTATTTGAAGTCGGAAGCTGGCAATGGAATGGGCCCAAGTGGTGATATTAACCGGGTGTATTTGGTTTCCGGAATCGGAATATTTGTAATCATATTGGCCTGTATCAATTTCATAAACTTAACAACGGCCAGGTCTACATATCGCTCGCGCGAAGTTGGTTTGCGAAAAGTAGTGGGCTCTTCACGCACGCGATTGATTTTTCAGTTTTTGGGTGAAGCGCTTTTGTTGAATTTGTTTTCATTTTTTATTGCCCTTGCTTTGGCAGGATTGGCGCTTCCGTTTTTCAATGCGTTATTGGTAAAATCTTATTCGCTCGCAAACCTGCTGCATCCTCAAATCATAATAGGAATTTCAATGCTGATAGTTGCGGTTTCTTTCTTTTCAGGTTTCTATCCTGCGCTTGTATTATCCGGAATGAAACCCATTGAGATTCTTAAGAACAAAGTTAGCCTCAGTGAAAAAGGGGTTACATCAAGAAGGGTATTGGTCGTTTTTCAATTTATGATTTCTGTGCTGCTGGTGTTGGGCACATTGGTGGTCATTGATCAATTGAGTTTTATGCAGCGCGAAGAACTTGGGTTTGCCAAGGATGAAATATTTATCATCAATGCGAGCCACTCTGCCGATGATAAGCTTGCAAATTTTAGAAATGAACTAAAGAGCCAATCCGTTGTAGCAGAGCTTACGTTTGCCAATGCCGTTCCGGGAAGGTCCGGCTGGGCTGGACAAATTGCTTATCCCGAAGGTATGCAAGGCGAACGTTCTGTGAGTTTGGAATACATGGCGGTTGACGATGGGTATGTTCCCACATTGTCGTTGGAAATAATTGCCGGGAGGAATTTTGATATCAACCGGCCCACCGATTTAGAAAATAGCTTAGTTATCAATGAAGCAGCTGTTAAAATTTTAGGTTGGGATTCACCAGAAGATGCGGTTGGAAAAAAGATTGAATCACCTTCGGGATATCCTGCCGGGGAAGTCATTGGTGTTATCAAAGATTACCATCAAGCAGGCTTGCAACAAAAAATCAGTGCTGTTGCCATGAACTACGATCCGGAGAATAGTTATTTGATTGCTGTTCGCTTTAAAGCGGGCGACACAAAGAATTTATTAAGCGAAGCTGAAAAGCTCTGGAAACAACATTTTCCTGATCGCGATTTTAGTTATTACTTTTTAGACGAAGATTTTGCAAGACAATATGAAAGTGAAGAACGGCTGGCCAAATTATTTGGGTTCTTTTCAGTGGTCACCATTGTGATTGGTGTTATCGGGCTACTCGGGTTGGTTTCTTTTATGATCGTGGCGAGAACGAAAGAAATTGGAGTCCGTAAAGTAATGGGCGCTGGTGAGTTGACGATTGTCCGATTGCTTTCGATGGAAACGTTAATATTGGTAATGATTGCCTGCTTAATTGCTATCCCCCTTGCATGGTATGGAGGAAATGAATGGCTCAATACATTTGCCTATCGCACCCCATTGGACCCGACCATTTTCGTTGTTGCCTTTTTGATTGCAATGTCTATTTCCTTTATCACCATCAGTGTGTTAACAATAAAGGCCGCTCTTTCAAACCCCATAAAATCGTTGCGCTACGAATAATCATTAGCCCCGTCCTTTTTGGTCGGGGCTAATTCCAAAAGGTTTAGTAATTTTCAGGATTGGATTTGACTGATACCTTTATGGAGTGGATAAAAATCTTTTCATCGGAGGAGGAGGCGCGGAAACGGATGTCACAAAAATCGCTTCAGCTCTTAATACTGCATGACGAAAGAATTTGTTTAGCACTCACCCAAAACGAATTCCATGCGGTACAAGACCGTTGCCCCCATAATGGCGAATCCCTTAGCAAAGGACATGTGAACCATATGGGCGAAGTAATTTGCCCGTGGCACAATTACTGTTTTAATTTACAAACCGGTAGCGAGATCCAAAACCGATCGAAGGATCTTAAAACCTATCCGATCAAAGTTGATGATACAGGTTTTTATATTGGCATTTGAAATACATCCATAGACGTTTCGTTTAAGATTTTGATGAGAATAATTTTTGTAGTGTGTTTGCTCGTTTCCTGGACAGAATGTTTCTGTCAGCAACCGATACCCGAAAGTCAGCTTTATGATCAGTTGACTCCTAATGGACCACTTCCGGAAAAGCTCTTGAGTACACGCACAGTTGTTTTTTATTCACCAGCGTATTCTCGAACTGAGTTGGAAAAAATCCAATTAAGTTTTCAAAAAACAGGGATTGATGCAGTTGCGTATTATGATTTGGATAAAGTATTTGCCGGAAAGGATGTGAGCATTGCCCTGGCGGATTATTTAAACAACCGCGATATCACCAACCTTGTTCT
>JBGTGG010000233.1:0-9332 GCA_041746855.1 Cyclobacteriaceae bacterium
AAGGTTTTCATAAGAAGTGGGAACATCGTTTCCTGCATGTTCGCATGAAATCACAAGTGAATAGGGCTCCACTAAGGATAGAACATTTTATTTTGCGCGAGGCAATCCGCCAAATGGCGATACACCTCAACAATTTTTTCGTGCGATGGTGTTGGTCCTGTTGCTTTTAAAATCCGTGACGATAAATTTCCTTCTTTTAATATCACATCCAATTCAGGTTTCCATTTTTCAAGGGTGGTATTTCCTTTCGCGATCAAATGCTGCAACACATGCGACCATAGCATTCCAACGGACACTTTCCCTTCGTATGAAAAAATTCCGGCAAAGTCTTCCTCCACCACTACCTGTTGGCCGTCCGCAATAGTTTTATTGAGCACCGCTACCAACGCATCTGTCTTCCATTTCATTTGTGCTTCATGGCTGATAAATTTACCATTTACCAACCCCTTCACTGTTTCAATGATCAAGGAAACGATTGCCAATTCAGCTGCCGGGCATTCCTGACTATCCATCAACCGGATTTCAATTGAGCCACGATCAAACCGCGCAATCGCCCCACGTGAATTCACCCAAATGGGATTCATCATTCCAGTCGGATCAAATGGCGCTACATCTGCTTTTATTTTTTCATAAATAGTATTGAGGTAATTCCGTTTGGAAAACACTGCCTCCGGAATAACCTTACCGGTAATCGAAGGAATTCTAGATTGATTGGCCTTATAATAGTTAAGGCGCGTGTCCTGCAATCCTGTAACTTTTTCTTCTACAATAGGCGAACTTGCACACAACGCAGGAAGGATGGGCAAGACCAATCGTACCGCAGCGTGAAGCTTCGCGAATTCTTCATCATCATAAAACGGCAAGTTAATGTGTGTGCTTTGAAGATTTGACCAGCCGTGGCCTTTGCAATTAAAAATAGAATTGTAAATTTCATACACTTCATTGTTGTCGTGCGGCCAAAGTTTGGTTTCTTTTTCCGGATCAACAAAAGGATGGGATGCTGTAGGCAAAAGCATTGCATTCCACTTAGTAAGAATAGCATTGATTCGCGTTACATTTTCAGCAAATCCTTTTTCCAGTCCGTTCAGGTTTGACTCCGGGCGTGTGGATTTCAGTTCAATCACATGCAACACTAATTCATTCGACCAGGTAACAATTCCATTTTCAAAATCACTGCCAAACTCTCCCAGTTCATGTTTCAATAGCTCATCGGCAATTGGCTTCACAGCTAACGTGTCACGATCAACAATCATGTATTCCAATTCTACGCCATAGCCTTGAAAAAGATGGATGCGGTTGGGTTGTGTCATCACTTATCCGATTTAACTTTGTTGAACAATACTTCCATGATGGTACTGTATAATTTATCCTTCAGAATCTTATCTTCCACACCGGCATCGATGTTTGGATTGTCATTTATTTCAATCACATAAAACTTTCCATCCAACTCTTTCATATCAACACCATACAGGCTTTTGCCAATGAGTGCGGTGGCCTTAAGTGCGGTTTTAATTAATCCGGAAGGTGCCTGGTCTACTGATATACATTCAAAATTTCCTTCCCTGCTACTTTCAGCTGCATTCCAATTCACAATTTGCCAATGCTCAGAAGCCATAAAATATTTACACACATACAAGGGTTGACCATCGATAATGCCGACTCGCCAATCAAAAGGAGTCGGAAGAAATTCTTGTGCGATCAGCAAATCAGATTTTTGAAACATGAGCGATCGTGCCTTTTTGAATTCTTCTTTGTTATTGATTTTTATCACGCCTTTACTAAATGCCCCATCGGGTTCTTTTAAAATAAAAGGGAAACCCAATACGTCTGGAACCTGCTTCGCATTTTGACGGCTCAATACAAATGATTTTGGTGTTGGGATTTTGTGCGCATTTAAAAGTTCATAAAGGAATACTTTATTGGTACACCGCAAAATCGATTCGGGATCATCGATCACCGCCATGCCCAGGGAGTTTGCTTTTTTCGCAAACCGAAATGTATGGTGGTTTACAAAAGTTGTTTCACGAATGAAGAGTGCATCAAATTGTATCAACTTGTCAAAATCATTTTTGGTGATCAGCTCCACATAAAAACCCGCATTGTCTGCGGCACGAACAAAGCGCTGCATTGCTTTTTCATTCGAAGGTGGATTGGTGTCATTTGGATTCACCAAAATTGCTAAGTCGTATTTCTTCTTATCAGGTCGTGTATCCCGCTTCCGCAAAAAATAACGCATCAATGATTTCTTCAGCAACTCACTATCACCGGAAGGTACTTCCAACAAACTCAAGGGTTTAATGCTTTGCAATACCCACTTGCTTTTCTTAATGAAGATAGCACGTAGACAAGGGGATTGGATGTATTGAAAAAGTTGATTGGCCAACTTGTTCAAACTATCCACTTGTGTGGTTCCAAAATAAATATTGAACTCCACGCGTTCGTTCGATTCATTCTTAAAAGAACTTTGAATCAAATCATCGAAATCCTGGGAGTCATCGCGCAAGATGGATGGAAACCGAAAATCCTGCAGCGTAGAAACCGCAGGTAATACTTTGTGCCGTCTTGCTTCCGCCAGTAGTGAAACATAATACCCCAAGCTTTGATACTGATACGATTCACACAGGTTGATAACACGAAGGCTTTTGGTCTCTTGGTATATCGCTTCTGATATGTATTGTTCCGGACTGATTACTACTACTTCATCCAAACTAATCGACCAGGCCTCAGGCTTTTCTACGATTATTAATTTTTGCATTGCTAACGTTTTGCTTTTTTAGGTTCTATAATCAACAGATTTGCATCATACGTAATAATCCCCAACATGATGCTGTTGATGAGGCGGTGAAAGTTTACGCCATAAATCCGGCCCTTGTTGAGCGGGTTTGGCGTCATCGGATCAGCAAGGTAGGCCCAATCTTTTTCATCATCATATCCATTGATCACCACAAAGTGCCCGGCCGGATCACCTTTGATGCTATCATAGGTATTGAGATCCGGGGTTTCACGAGGTGTACCGTAAAGATAGGTTGCGCTCAGCCCGGTTAAAATCGGGATGGATTTAGAAATAAACCCTTTTACGAGATGGTCATCCAGTTCAGCATAGCGCAGTTCACCACCAAGCTCCAAAAATTTGATATATCCTTTTGATGCTACTACCAGCTTTTTACGTTTGGCCTTTACTTTCATTTGCTCCTTCAGGAACTTGACCATTTTGTCGGATGAATATTTAAACCATGAAGGATCAAATACATTGAGGTTGTAGGTAAAAATTGTTGCCTTATATCCGCGTTTGAGTGCATGGCTTCCCAACATTACGGCAAGGGTACCTCCGCCCCGAAGGCTTCGGGTTTGTTGTATCACATCCGTAAGCGAAATCGGATCCTTATAATATTGGTACAATGCATGCAAACACGTTGGCCCACAGGTCACTTCATCGGGTTGCGCCTCAATATCAAAATCCAATCGGAGTTCTTTGTGCATTTGGTAACATTGAAATAATACTACAAAGTAGTATACATTCTATCATATTTTCACAAAGGGGCTTACTTTTGTTTTATAAACGCAAACCATGAAAAAACTTATCCTTCCACTCTTCATACTTTTTTACACTTCGGCACAGGCCTGGGGACCGACCGGGCATCGTGCTACCGGCTGGGTTGCCGAAAGACATCTCAGCAAGAAAGCAAAAAAAGAACTGGAGCGAATTTTAAGTGGCCAATCGTTGGCGATGGCAAGCACCTGGATGGACGAAGTGCGATCCGATACTTCCTACAATTACATGGTCGATTGGCACTGGGTAACCATCCATGAAGGAAAGACTTACGAAGAAGAAGATAAAAACCCCAACGGGGATATAATTGCCACTATCGAAAGAGTTATTGCAGAATTGAAATCCGGTAAATTTTCCGGAAAGGATGAAGCGGAAAGAGTCAAGATTTTAATCCACCTGATTGGCGATTTGCACCAACCGCTACACGTTGGTATTGGAACCGACAAAGGTGGGAATGATGTGAAAGTTAAATGGTTTGGTTCGGATAGCAACCTTCACCGTGTGTGGGACAGTGATATGATCGATGGCACACTTTTAAGCTATACGGAATTTGCACAATCGTTGATCTTACCGGATGCAGTAACGTTAAAAAACTGGCAAGGAAGCACAGTGCGGGCTTGGGCAAAAGAAAGCATGACCTATCGAACAAATGTGTACGCCATTGGAAATGGACGGTTAGGGTACGAGTACGCTTATAACAATCTGGCTAGTGTAAGAACCCGTTTGCTACAAGCTGGTATCCGGTTGGCAAGTGTGCTTAATGATATCTATGGTTAAGGAGTTCCAACTTTGTAATCGTATACCATAAAAAAGAGCCCCGTTTCCGGGGCTCATGGGCTCTCGATTAAAACAACCAGCTAAAAAATTTTAAATTACTCTTGTAAGACCTCCACCTCAACGCGAACATTCTTTCGGGCATTTGGTCCGTTCTTGTCATGAATCGCACGCTTTCCGCCCCAGGCCTTCACTTCCATTCTATTGGCTGCAATACCGTTTGCTACCATGTACTCTTTAATAATTTCAGCACGCTCGGTAGAAAGTTTTTTCGAAGTGCCCATCGTTTTTTTAACATCATCCCCCATGGTAAAAAAATCACCATCGGATGCCCGTGAAATAATTGTTCCGTGATAGTTTCCATTGGTATGTCCATGGAGTTTGATCCGGTAATTAGGATTTTCCTGCATCATCTGAAGCAATGCATTTAGTTCCGGTTTTGATTCCGGCATCATGATGGCAGCATCGTTATAAAAATACACATGATAAAGTGTAGCGATATCACCTTTGTGGTAACGGATCATTGGGAAAGTCACTACCAATGTGGTTCCCATCAACTCCACAAAATTTTCAACCGTGTCTTGTAATGGAAGCGGAAAGGTAATTTCATGTTGAACCTTGCGATAACCAAAGACTTCACCGATCAGGGTAACTTTTCCTGATTTACTTTTTGGATTAGGTAAAATAAGGTATTCATTTCCAGGAACTTCTGTAATCAAACGTGAACGATCTGTATCAAATACATTTACGACCCCATCTACGATACGGTTGTTGGTAGCGTTAAATAGGCTGAGAAAAACCTCCGTGTTCCCAAGTGTCATCGTATCGTACTGTACGATCTCCTCTTCCACTTCTTCAACGAAAGGTTCCTCCTCAGCTACGGGAGGGTCTTCGGACTCTTTTGGATCAACCGAAGAAACAGGGCTGGATGTTTCCACACCTGTTGCCGTAATGCTTTCATCTTTTTTCTTCTCCTCTTTCTCGGCTATCGATTTTGGATTTACAGCAACAATGTCGCCACTCACCACACGTACCCAGGCATCAATAAACTCACCTTTCTCGCGCGTTGCCAACATATCGTTTACCCCTTCACGGAGCGTTGAAAAATAATTCAGGTAAACGAAATATAAATTCTTCGGCTTGTTGAAACCATACCGGGCATCATGCCCTTTTTTAATCAAGTGATTGGTAAAGCGGGTAGCATAAAATTCCTGGCTCTCAGCATAAGCTGCAACGGTTACGTAATACCCGGGGGCTAATTCGCCTTCGCTTTTACTTTGCGCAGAAGACGAGGTGATGACATGCGAAATCATCAAAAAGACCATAAAACTTAAAAAGTAACGATTCATGCAGCTAATGGGGTTAATCAAAATATCATGTAAGAAATTGGGTCTTTCTGACATAAAAGTATTCATTTTTTATAGAAAATCAATACCAGACACATTTTTTGATAAATAGTTAAAAAAATGATGTGTATGATTTGAGTAGTTTTTAGTAAAAAAACGACCTATCCACGAAGAAACAGGCGTATTCCCTCTTTTAAAAACCCAATTCCGTAGGCAAAAAGTTGGATAAAGGACGTGATGGCACTGCATAGCCCCACCGTCAAACTTTTATTTTGGAGGGTAGCCGAAATGATGTTCAACAGTTCGAATAGTAAGAATAATGAAATCGCAATACTAAATAAGAAGGGGCTGATCAGATAATAGACCGGCATGAGCAACACAAAAAGGGTGAACCCAGCCGGGAAAAAATGGACAAGCTTCAATTCTGATTTGTGGTACCTGTAAATATTTATCCGGGCGGTTCCAAAAAAATGAAGCTGCTTATAAAATTGAGCAAAACTTGTTCTCCGTTTATGGAACACAAAAGCATCCGCAATCAATCCTGTTTTAAAACCCGCTTTGATTATCCGAATGCTGAATTCAATGTCTTCTCCTTTCCGCGGTAAAATATAGCCGCCTGTTTTTTCAAAGACTTCGCGGGATATTCCCATATTAAAACTTCGCGGATGGTAGGGGCCCAATTGTTTTTTCCTTCCACGAATGCCTCCGGTGGTAAGAAAAGAAGTCATGGAATAACTGATTGCTTTTTGAATAGGGGTGAAACTTTGATGGGCTACATCCGGACCGCCAAATGCATCGAGATAATTCGTTTCCAACTGCTTGTCTACTACCTCAAAATAATGTGGCGGTATTAAACAATCGGAATCAAATACAATGAAAAAATCTCCGCGTGCGCGTTCATAACCATAATTCCGACTAAAACCTTGCCCGCTATTTGCTTTATAAAAGTACCGAACATCAAGGCGATCAGCATATGCTTTTACAATCTCTTCACACTTTAAAGTTGATCCGTCTTCAATGATCAACACTTCAAAATTTGTGTACGTTTGTAATGTAAGACTCCCCAGGATCTCATCGATCTCTTTTGGCCGGTTATACACCGGAATGATTACAGAATATTTTGGGCGGGAGTCCATTCGGTTCGCAAAATACAGAAATTTGAAATCTCCACTTACATCCTTACGCCTAAGCAGGTTTGCCAGCCATTTGATTTTTGTTACATTGAACAAAAACCAATCCTATGAAAAATTTATTGATCCTATTCTTTTTACTGAGCGGATTCTATACACAGGCACAAACCAACCTATCGAAAGATGTTCAATCTGTGGACTCAATTATAGCTGCGCTTTACGATGTTATCTCCGGTGAACCGGGAACACCCCGCAATTGGGAACGCTTCAAAAATTTATTTATTCCGGAAGCCCGACTAATTCCTACTTCCAAAAACAAAGAAGGGAAATTAGGTTACCGGATTATTACACCGGACGAATATGTTGAATTGTTTTCAACACGGATTAGCACCGGTTTTTTCGAACGTGAGCTTCATCGTACAGCAGAAAGTTATGGCGCGATTGTGCATGTGTTCAGTACCTACGAAACAAAAGAGAAAAAAGACGGCCCAGTAACAAACAGAGGTATCAACAGCATTCAATTGTTTTTCGATGGTGAACGGTATTTTGTAACGCATGTTTTCTGGAGTGCTGAATCGATGGGATTTCCATTGCCTGAAAAATATCTATCAAAATAAAAACATGAAAAAGAAAATATTGATTGGCTTGGCGTTAGCCACCGTTGCCCTAACAAGTTTTGCTGTTTTTGGAATCCTTGTTCCGGCAGGAAGTTTTAAAAGCATTGAACCCCATTTTGCAGGAACAACGGAAGTCATTCCTATTGAAATTGCCGGACCGGAAGATATTGAGATTGACAAAAAAGAAGGCCTCGTTTTTATTTCCGCTGATGATCGGAGAAATAATCGGAATGTGCGGGGTGGAATCCTGATGTACAAAATTGAAGATGGAATTCAGACCATTAAAAATGTGACGCCCACTTCACCCTCCGATTTCCATCCGCATGGTATTTCACTATTTCGTGCAACCGATAGTACGCTTTATCTTTTTGCAATCAACCATCAACTTTCGGGAGCGCAACGTGTAGAAAAATTTCTCTGGAAAAACGAATCGCTTGAGTACATCGAATCATTCGAAGACAAAAACAAAATGACTTCTCCCAATGATCTCGTGGCTGTTGGCGAAAACATCTTTTATGTAACGAATGACCATTTTTATACTGAAGGGCTTTCAAAAACCCTTGAAGAATATCTGCAGCGGAGAATTTCATTCGTAAACTATTTCGATGGGGAAACCTTCCAAACCGTTGCTACCGGTATCGGCTATGCCAATGGCATCAATCAATCGCCCGATGGGAAGTATATTTTTGTGGCGGGCTGCACAGAACGCGTGCTGTATGTTTATGAAAAAGGAGGGAATGGAACACTTGCTGAAGTGGAAAAGATTGAACTTGGCACCGGCCCAGACAACATTGATTTTGATGAGGAAGGAAACCTGCTCGTGGGATGCCATCCGCAATTATTAAAGTTTGTTTCGTATGCAAAAGACGCAAAGAATTACTCTCCTTCCCAGGTACTTAAAATTAAATTTACGGCACCCAATGATTTTACGGTGGAAGAAATTTTTCTGAATGATGGATCAACGTATTCCGGTTCTTCCGTTGCCGTTATGTATGGAAATACCATGCTGATCGGCTCCGTCTTTGAACCTTCTCTATTGTATTGTACTTTGAAAAAATAAACCATGCGAATTTCCCTATCCATTTTAATGTGTGTATTGCTACAGTTTGCTGCTACCGCACAAAAGAAGAAACCAGATTACACAAAATTAGCAGAGGAGTATGCGATAAAATCATTTCCTGAATTTCATGAAATGCTCAGCATTGCCAACGATGCACATTATCCCGAACAAGTTGAAGCCAATATCACTTGGTGTGAAAAAGCCTTTCTAAAAAGAGGGTTCACAACCCAACGCATCAATTCAGAAGAGTTTCCGCTATTATTAGCTGAACGAAAAGTAAAAAAACCAGTCAAGACCGTCTTGATCTATTTACAAATTGACGGACAACCGGTGGATCCTGCACAGTGGCACCAGGAAACTCCTTTCACGCCAACATTAAAAGAACAACAACCCGATGGAAGTTGGAAAGCGATTGCGTATGAAAAACTATACGAAGGGTATGATCGGGATTGGCGAATCTTTGCACGCTCAACAGCAGATGCAAAAGGCCCGGCCATGGCATTTCTTGCTGCACTTGACGCAGCAGCAAACGCGAAAATCGAACCCAACTACAACATCAAAGTCATCATGGACTTTGAAGAAGAACTGGGATCACCACACTTACCCGCTGCGGTTGTTAAATATAAAAATGAACTGGCTGCCGATATGCTTATTATTTATGATGGCCCCCGCCACATCAGCGACCAACCTACGTTAAGTTTTGGGGCACGCGGAATTTGTGAAATCACCTTGACTGTTTTTGGGCCTCGCCAACCTTCACACAGCGGCAACTATGGAAACTATACACCCAATCCTGCCATGCGCCTTGCACAACTACTCGCTTCGATGAAAGACGATGATGGCCGGGTTACGCTT
>JBGTGG010000234.1:0-3713 GCA_041746855.1 Cyclobacteriaceae bacterium
CTTGCGCACATACGCATTGATCTTTGCCAATTCCTCAACTTGTTTGGTAGCAAAACCGTATTCTTCAATCTTCAATAAATTATCATACGGTCCGGTGCCAGAAATTAATTTCACCAAAACCGGGGATGTTTCTACCATGATAAACAAAAACATAATAAACCAATTGGCAATCCAAATTGCCCAACTATTTTCCGCTAAGCGGGATAACGCTTCCATTCGTGAAGCAGGGCCGTCTAGTTTTTGGTTTTCTAATCCCGCTAAATCCGCTGTCTTTAAATTATCTAATCGGGAAATGGCAGTCAGTTTTTCTGATATTAATGTATTGTTCTTGATGCTCAATTCCTGAAGTTCTTGATCCACCCGGTCGGCATCTGCTTTCTTGATTTTATAGATAGGGCCAGCATTTCTTTTTTGGGTCCCCCCTGTTCCATCCGCTTCTTCCTGTGCAATACGCCTGAGTTCATTGCGATTTTGTTCTTTATCAAGAATCTCCGCTTTTAGAATTTCGATCTCTCCCATTAAACTTTGAATGGCAGGCTCATGACGACTCCGCACCTGCCCCTCTTGTCGCGCCAATACTTCCTGTTCCATAATCGCCAACTCCCCTCCTATTTCTTTCTCAAAGATTTTCATCTCCAAGGGCTTGGCAATGACAATCGAAATTAAAACTGCAAGGATGATTCGGGGAATTGCCGTTTTGAATTCTTTATTGAAGTTTCCCGACTTGCGCATGCTTGAAACTATGTAGCGGTCGAGATTGAAAATCATCAGTCCCCAAACTAAACCAAAAAACCCGGCTATCCACACGTTATCAAATACGGTAAAGAGTGCATAGCCGGAAGCAAATGCAGCAAACACTCCGGTAAAAAAGATAGTGGCACCGATGCCAACATACTTGCTTGATTCGGAAGGACATTTTTGGAGGGTGGCGATGTGGGCACCAGAGCACAGCCAGAAGAAGTTCTTGAGTTTTTCCATGGGATGGTAACGGAAAGTTGGATTAGAATATTGTAACGATCAAAGCACAAACAAAGCCAACAAATTCAATGCTTCGATAAACTCAGCCTGACATCCGAATTTAAAGCTGTGAACAGAAGGATAAGCTTCCAGATTCGAACAAGCCGTTCAATTATGAACAATGTTGTGTACGAAGATGTACAAATAACAGAAAGGTAATTAAGTCGTATTAAGTATTACTTTTAACCTTACTAAATGAAATTAATTGGAAACCTAATCTGGCTAATCTTTGGCGGTATCTTTATCGCGATTGAATATCTTGTCTGTAGTCTTGCCTTAATCATTACGATCATCGGAATTCCGTTTGGCATTCAAACCCTCAAACTTGCCGGACTGGCGCTATGGCCTTTCGGTAGGGAAGTACATTCCGTTCCCGCTTCCTCCGGTTGCTTGTCGGTGATCATGAATGTAATCTGGATTGTCTTTGGAGGTTTTTGGATTTGCTTATCGCACATCGGTTTGGGTATCCTGTTTTGCATTTCCATTATCGGAATTCCATTTGGCTTACAACATTTCAAATTGGCAACCCTGGCGTTGACGCCTTTTGGGAAAGACATCGTTTGAGCCTTTCTTCTCTGAAACTTAATACTTACCTTTGGCGTTAGTGACGTTAATCGCCAGTATGATCATAAGTTTTGGTTCAAAGGATACTCAAAATATTTGGGAGGGTAATCGGGTAAAAGGCTATTCAACCCAAATTCAAAAGAGCGCAAGACGAAAATTAAGAATGTTGAATAACTCGCAAAACACGAATGATTTAAGAGTACCTCCTTCCAATAGGTTGGAGAAACTGAAAGGATCTAATTTTTATTCAATACGGATTAATGATCAATGGAGGATTACCTTTATTTGGGACAAGGGAAACGCTATGAATGTTAAAATTGAAGACTACCATAAATAAAAATAAAAAGTAGTATGAAAACACTTCCTAATATACATCCGGGTGAAATCCTTATCGAAGAATTCCTCGAACCACTTGATGTTTCCATGTACCAACTTGCCAAATCAACAGGGATACCACAATCACGTATTTCTCAAATCGTAAAAGGAAAAAGAAGTATAACTGCCGACACCGCGATTCGCTTCTCAATTTTCTTTGGGAACACCCCTAACTTTTGGCTTGGCTTACAAAATGATTTCGATATTGAGCAGGCAAAAAATGAGCATGTTTACAAGCTGGAGAGTTTAGCGGATTTGGAAGCTTAATATTTTCACCTTTCCCGTGGATAGTGCCATGTGAAAATCCTTCAGGATTTAGTCAGAGAACAGGCAAAAAAAATCAAAAATGTTTTACGAACTTTAATGTGTTTGGAAAGGCAGGGTGACCACAATTCATTTAAACACAAATGCTATGAAGAGAGTTTCTTGGATCCTTTTCATCTTATTCTCAATTGCTATCGGGCTATATCCTATTAGCTATTTGGTTCTCACCACCGATCATGGTGTATTAAAAAATCGTGACTTATATAATGTACCTGTTTGGTGATGGATGTTTTTGCAGCATGTTGCTTTTGGAGGGATCGCCATGCTGTCTGGTTTCACGCAGTTTAGTAAAACGTTACGTGCTCGAAAATTGAAACTTCATAGGTTACTTGGAAAAATCTATTTGGGTTCCGTACTGTTGAGCGGGATAGCCGGCTTTTATATTGCTGTTCATACTTTCGGAGGCTTGCCCGCACAAACGGGTTTTGTGGGATTGGCATTGGCCTGGCTATTTACCACACCAATGGCATACCAGCGAATCAGAAATCGAAACATTGATGACCATGAACGCTGGATGATCAGGAGCTATGCGCTAACCTGGGCTGCAGTGACGCTGCGCATCTACCTTCCAGCATTTGAGCATCTGCTGGGTATGAATTTCAATGCGTCATACCCAATCATTGCCTGGCTCTGTTGGGTTCCTAACCTTATTGTTGCTGAGTTGATCATCTTACGAAAAAGAAGACACGAGGTGTTGGTCTGAATCAATGGGTTGCATCCAAAAACAACAATTGGATACCTGTTGGCAAACATACCCGGCAAGCAAAAGAAAAGGATTTGGCTGGCAACAGCCGACCGACTGGAATTTGTAAGTGTTGATGATATCTGTCTCTGCGGAGCAGCGGCTCTTATACGAACATTTACCTGAAAGAAGGAAGAAAAATAATGGTGAGCAAGCACCTAAAAGAATATGAGACCTTGCTTGCCGTAAGAGTTTTTTACACGGGTTGGTATATAGACCTTGCATGTTCATTTTTTTTAAACTACCTCTTAGAACTAAAAACGATTTCGACATTAAGTATGTAAAATCGAAAATGATCATGAGTTCGAAAGTTTATTGATTGGGAAGTTACTGTGCCTCAGAGTTCCTTGCAGGTAATCTCGGAGGGAGATCTAAGCGTAAGCTCCGTAGGAGGGACATTTGTAGCCGTGGGTGAAACCCGCGGCCAAAAATGAAATGCAACGTGTCGCCTGCTAACGTTCGATGAAATAGTTTCTGTTCATCGGACACGATCCCAGCACACGATCAAATTTCATTTTTTTATTGAATGTGAAAGACAATCTACCTTCATAATCGAAAGGCACAACATCTGGCTTGAGCCAAATCTATAAACTTCTAATACTGCTGTGATTCGCTTTAAAATTGTTATCTATCGTAATCTCCGCAGAAGAAAAGTCACAGACTTGTAACTATTTGGAGACTTCAGTTGCAA
>JBGTGG010000235.1:0-4233 GCA_041746855.1 Cyclobacteriaceae bacterium
CAAAGAAGTCTTTTAGTTCATCTTCAGATTTCTTCATAGTTCTTTACTTTTAAGATAAGTTCGCGCAAAGCAATCTTACCACGTTCGTAATGGGTTCGTATGGTTCCAATGTGCAATTCGGTAATCGTTGCAATTTCTTCCAACGTCATGTTGTGATAAAAGGCCAGCAACAAAACCTGATGTTGGCGTTCCGAAAGTTTGGCGAGCAACTCTTTATAATTTATCGCGTCAGGTTCAACAGTATCTTCCACTTGTAAATAGACGTGCTGCAATCCTTCAAAGGAAATTTGTTTCTTTGAATGGTCAATGGCGGTGAAGCGGATTACCGAAAACAACCAGGTTTTAAAACTGGATTGTTCGTTGTAAGTAGCCTTTCCTTCCAATATTTTCAAATAGGTCATTTGAAGTACTTCTTTTGCGTCATCCGAATTGTAGTAGCAGCATTGCCGGGCCCATAAAAATGCATCACGGTGATGCGTTTTCAACAGTTGCTCGATCTTGCTTTTATTCATATTCGGGTATTAGTCTTGAAAATAGATGCTTATATGACACAATATTTTTTTATTTTCAATGATTTTTGTGAGTATCCGCTATTAATCCTACACCACATAGATTCACGTATGTTTTTATTTGGCTTCAATACGTGGATGAATTACATAAATGGCGGGAAAACAACATAGGCACATAGTATGATAAACAAAAAATACCTGGACGAGCTCACCTACGAAATTATCGGGAGCGCTATTGAAGTGCATAAAGCGATGGGCAGAGGTTTGTTGGAAAGTGTATGCCATCAATGGTTGAAAGAGGAGTTTTTACATAGAAAAATAAATTTTTCCACAGAGATGCGGATACCAATCGAGTATAAGGGAAAAGTTCTAGATGTGGATTTTCGATGTGATTTTTTCGTTGAGCAGTGTATTGTGGTAGAGTTAAAGGCGGTGCAGGAGCTTACAAGCGTGTTTGAAGCGCAGCTTCTTACCTATATGAAGCTTTTGAAATCCCCTAAGGGTGTACTTATTAATTTCAACTGTTCAAATATATTTAATGAAGGCCAAAAGACATTTGTGAATGAGTATTTTAGCACATTGCCTTAGTGCTAAAAACCTATGTATCTATGTGGTTAAAGAGTTTGATAGTAGGATTTCTTAGGACACGAAACGGATACTCATTATGATTATTGAAATAAATCAAAATTCGCGAATTGATGAAGCTTAAAATAGTGTTGCTCTTTTGTATGTTCGGTTGCGCTTCTATAAAATCCTCCAGCCCGTTAAAAAGTGCCATGACGTTCAACATCCGGTTGGACAATCCCGGTGACGGGGAAAATAGATGGGACAATCGAAAGGAAGAATTGGTTGGTTTGCTTGCGTATTATCATCCCGATGTATTCGGTTTACAAGAGGGATTGGCGCATCAGCTCAGCTACATTCAGGAAAACCTAAAAGAGTACCGCATGATCGGTGTTGGTCGCGATGATGGAAAAGAGAAAGGCGAATACACCGCTATCTTTTATAATACAACGAAACTGAAACTACTAGAACAATCTACCTTTTGGTTGTCGGATACACTCGACCGGGTTTCGAAAGGTTGGGATGCAGCGTTGGAAAGAATATGCACCTATGGCTTGTTTCAACAGATAAAAGGAGGAGAAAAAATTTATATTTTCAATACGCATTATGATCACATTGGAAAGTTGGCGCGCGTGAATTCATCGAAGTTGTTGGTGAGCAAAATTGCAGAGCTCAACACCAAAAATATTCCTGTGATCCTGATGGGGGATTTCAATAGTACACCTGCGGAAGATCCGATTAAGATTTTATCAAATAGTTTGACAGATGGTGGCACGAACGGAATCTATGGACCAAATGGAACCTTTAATGGATTTGATAAATACGCAATATTGGAAAACCGGATTGATTTTATTTTCACGAAAGGTCTATCCATTCAAAGTTATCGACACATTGATGATAAAATGGAAAATGGCAATTGTGTTTCGGATCATTTGCCGGTTTTAATTGAATTTCAATAGACTGATTATTAAATCTGGTGGTAAAAAAACCATTAGCCAGGTAGAAAAATTGGGTCACCACATCCATTTTTAATTCCACAATCAGAAAACCCATCATTCATTCAATCATCAATGACAAACAATCGTTTGCAATGGGTCGGATATCCATTTATTAAAATATTAAGTCTATCAACTCTGTAGAGTTAATATATTTATTTACCTTTATCCCTTAATTTTCTTAGGTATGGAAAGCTTCAGGACAGAGTTAGAGAACATTGACAACCCGGTGGTTGCGCGCGATATCATTGATTTGGATCGAAAAATAGCCCTTTTTAAGGACGGAAAGATTGATGAAGAGAAATTTCGGAGCCTCCGGTTAGCACGTGGGGTGTATGGCCAACGCCAGCAAGGGGTCCAGATGATCCGGATCAAATTGCCAATGGGAAGGATTACCACCACCCAACTTCGGAGAATTGCTGACATCTCAACAGAGTATGGAAGCGGCAATCTGCACGCCACTACCCGTCAGGATATTCAATTGCATTATGTGAGCCTCGACCGCACCCCAGAATTGTGGGCTAAGTTGGAGCAAGATGATATAACCTTACGCGAAGCCTGTGGCAATACCGTTCGAAATATTACCGCATCACCAACAGCCGGCATCGATCCGAAAGAACTTTTCGATGTGACACCGTATGCAGATGCGATGTTTCGCTATTTTTTGCGCAATCCGATTTGCCAGGAGATGGGAAGGAAATTTAAGATTGCCTTTTCATCAACAGAAGAAGATACCGCATTCACCTTCATCCATGATATTGGCCTTATTCCAAAAATGAAAGGAACCGAACGTGGTTTTAAAGTAGTGATTGGTGGAGGGTTAGGATCAAACCCCCTTCCAGCAGTGGTAGCGTATGAGTTTATGGCTACCGATAAAATTATTCCTTTTGCCGAAAGTTTACTTCGCGTGTTCGATCGCTATGGCGAACGGAACAGACGGATGAAAGCACGCTTCAAATTTTTGTTAAAAGATTTGGGATTGGAAGCTGTGTTGGCTTTAGTAGAGAAAGAAAATGCAGCACTTGCACATAATACTATTCCTATTGATGCTGATGCTATTCCTTCATTTTCTATTCCTGAAAAAAAATATGATGCCGTTGAAGATTTGGATCACGGTTCGTTCCAATTATGGAAAGCAACCAATGTATTTGAACAAAAGCAACCGGGATACTTTGGTGTATATGTAAAGTTGCCGTTGG
Organism: Cyclobacteriaceae bacterium; assembly: GCA_041746855.1. GTDB lineage: Bacteria > Bacteroidota > Bacteroidia > Cytophagales > Cyclobacteriaceae > JBGTGG01. The sequence continues at coordinate 3,268 of JBGTGG010000235.1, forward strand.
GCGATATGTCCGCAGCAAAGGCTCATCAATTTGCTAATGTCATTGATCAGTATGCGAGCAATGAATTGCGTATTACGGTTAACCAAGGATACTTACTTCGGTATGTAAACGAATCGGCCTTGCCCCATTTATTTTTAGCACTTAAGGAATTAAACCTTGCAGATCCCGGCTTTGATAGCGTAGCCGATATTACTTCCTGTCCGGGAACAGATTCTTGTAACTTAGGAATATCAAATAGCACAGCCGTAAGTCTGGCGTTGGAGAACGTTGTGAAAGAGGAATTTCCAGAATTGATTCACAACCTTGATATCAAAATAAAATTAAGCGGTTGCCCGAATTCATGTGGCCAGCATGGACTTGCTAGTATCGGGTTCCATGGAAGCTCGATAAAGGATACGAATGGAAATGTATTACCGGCTTTGGTGGTGTTGTTGGGGGGTGGAAAATTAAAAGATGGTGATGGCCTGATCTCGGAAAAAATCATCAAGATACCCAGCAAGCGTGGTCCGGAAGCTTTGCGTTTATTGTTGAGCAACTATGAGGAGAATTCAACAGAAGGTGAATACTTCCACAGCTTTTATGCTCGGATGGGCGGCAGAAAATACTTTTACGATGTACTAAAACCATTGGCCGATGTTTCGCAAACAACACCACAAGAGTATATCGACTGGGGTGGCGAAGACAAATACAAACTGGAAACCGCAGTAGGGGAGTGTGCCGGTGTCATTATCGATCTTGTTTCAACATTGTTTTTGGAGTCAGAAGAAAAATTAACACTTGCAGAAGAAGCGCATCAGGAAGGTCGCTATGGGGATGCGATCTATCACAGTTATAACGCTTTCCTCAATACTGCGAAGGCGTTGTTGTTGGATGAGAATGTGAAGCCGAGTACGCACATTCAAATCATCAATGATTTTCAAAAGAAGTTTGTGGAAAATGGTAAAGTCAATGTTGCTGATTTCGGAT
>JBGTGG010000236.1:0-4539 GCA_041746855.1 Cyclobacteriaceae bacterium
GCTGGACTGTATGCCAGTCTCGAGGGTGGAAGTGTAATGTCGGCCGATCCTACGTTTACAGAATTGATGAACTATGCTCAGGTTTTTAATGCACGTTGGGACAAAATTAACGTCAACGATAAACTGGAGCACGATTATAGCGCCATGCTCTCTGCAATAAAAAAGGATACACGCATTATCTTTATCGTGAATCCAAATAATCCAACCGGCACATTGGTCGATTCTAAAATTGTGCGTGAGTTTTGCTTAGAGGCCAGTAAAAATACAATTGTCTTTAGTGATGAAGCGTATCTGGAGTTTCTCGATCCTAAACTTCAATCTTCACTGGTGGATTTGGTGCGTGCAGGAGAAAATGTAATCGTGTGCCGCACGTTTTCAAAAATCTATGGACTGGCTGGATTGCGATTGGGGTATCTCGTGGCCAAGCCGGATATCATTCGGAAATTGACACCCTATCAAATGGGCTATCCCATTAATCAGACTGCTATTGCTGCTGGTATAGCCAGCTATGGGGATACTGATTTCATGAACCTGAGCCGAACGAAAAACAACGAAGCACGCAAACACCTTGAGGATTTCCTCGACAAAAAAGGATACTTCTACGGAAAGTCGTATGCCAACTTTATATTTTTCGAATGCAAAACCGATGGCCAAAAATTATTAAGGCAAATGGCCGAGAAAGGAATCGGTATTCGTATTTGGGATTTCAAAAACCAGGAGTGGTGCCGCGTGAGTATCGGTACATTGGAGGAGATGAAAGCGTTTACGAAGGCGTGGGATGAGATTGTCTCTTAAGTTTAGGAGTCTGAAAGAAATGATAGCCAAAATTTTATGAAATATATAATTGTTATATCCTTCTTTTTTCAAACTTTAAACTCATTTTGTCAGGAGTCAGAGCAAGAAAAATATCCTTTTCAGGTTTTGTATTCCAACAATGCGATCAGCAAATCTGGAAAGCCGATAAATAATCTAGATTTTATCCCTATTGATGATGTTGTTACAGTAACAAATGGTGAAATAATTCTTGTTCACTATACAGGAATTCCTTTGGAAATAGTAGGTGATTCAACTTTAGAAGTAGAACGAATGCATAAACAAGTTCGTGGGACTTCAACCATGATAAAATATAATCTCAGGCCTGATTTAGAATACCTATTCCTAACCAAAAAGAGTGATTTAAATAAGTCCAGACTTAAAATGTCCGGTTCATGCCATGATTGTTATTCAAAGCTAGACCCCTATTATCCACCCATTTATGATTACATTAAATTTGATAGTTCATCGAATCTTTGCCTTAAATGGTCATCTACAAAAGCCAAAAAATATATTGTAAGCATTTCAAATTTGTTTGGTGACTCAATTGCATTATATACCTCAAAATTAAATGAGATTTCTATTAATGTAAACGATTTTCAAAATAAGTGGGAAGGAGAAAAATCATTCATCATCAGAATCGATGATGAAAAAATTACAGTGGAATCTATAAATCTTCTAAATGTGAATTCATCGACAATCGAATACCCTTATGGATGTACACTTAAGCAAGCATCGGCAGCACTCCTTGTTGGCTTATCAATTGAGACCAATCCATTTATTAATGCTGAAGTAGCGGAAGAGTATTATTTACTGGCATCAGAACTATCGAATAGTTCTTTTTATAAGGAAATGCTTGCAAACTTCAGAACTAGGAAAAAAAGATAATGTATGGCTGGAGGAACTTCCATATTCGACATGATCAAACGCCATAAGGAAAATGAAAACCTGCGGAAAAAAAAATACTTTAAGAATAAGAACAGCTACACGTTAAAATTGAACTCTGTAAATCTTGATTATAAAACTGCCTCCAAAGAACAACTCGCTGAAATCAGGAAAAGGGTTTTAGAAGAAGGAAAGGCTGAACGACAGAAATCGATCCGAATATTAATCCTGTCTATTTTAATTGTGATAATTCTTATTCCCATTTTCTTATATTTTGTAAACTAGTTAATGAAGTAAACTCGCTCTCGCTCAGGTCGTAGCTTCCCGCTACGACCAACAGTTATATGAGCGCTTGGCTTAGTCTTCGACCGAAGGAACTTCAGCTAATTGCATTTCGTCTGTCAGATTTTTATATTTGTTGTCTTAACCCTCCTAATTTATGCGCTATCAAATTGTTGCCCTCGCATTCCTTACAGCCTTCTCATTAAATGCTCAAGTAAAAACAGTTACAGAAGATCGTGACTGGTCGAGTCATTTTGTTGAACTCAAAAACTCTTTGGAAGCGGAGTATATTATCCGTATTGGCGATGTTGATAATTTAGGATTTGGTTGGCCCGATAATTTTGATCCATTCTGTGGACAAATGACTTCCCCTCATTTTTTTCCATGGGAAGCTGATCCAACTGAAATGGCCGGCTTTGATCGCATATTGCTTTCATCAAAATTTAAGAAGGATATCAATCCGAATAATTGTAGTGCCGATGGCTATGCTGAAACTGCTCAGCCTCCGTTTACATCTCCCGCTGAATTCAATCTCTCACTTAAATTAATTAAAGGAGCAACCATCAAAGATGCCTACTTGCAATTGTTCATCGATGATTTTCAGGCGCCTGTATTCTGTTCGCGTTTTTTAATCACATTTAATGGCAATCGATTTATTGAAGCAGAGAAATTGATAAATGCCATTGAACAAACCGGGCCTGTTGGAAAACTGATCACGATACCGATTCCCGAACAATTCTATCCTGAGTTTGCGAAAAATGAACTCCGCATAAAAATTGATGAAGCTACCGGAGCACACGATGGATTTGCGCTTGATTTTATTCGGCTCATGATCAATCGCACGCGGGAAAATTCATGCAAGGGAGATGTGCAAGGAATCGTTACCAATAAACAAACTGGTGAACCCATCGCGAAGGCGTCCGTATTTTTATCTGATAAAACAATGGTGACCACTGACGCCAATGGACACTACAAAATTAAAAATGTTCCTGCTGGATTAGAAATCATTGGAGCAGCCGCTTCTGGTTTTGACGATGGGAGCGGTACCGCGGATGTTGCTCAAGACAACATTACTGAAGTAAATATTGCGCTGACAAAATCCACGAAAAAAGCAACCTTCGATAACAAAGCTATTCGCGCTGGCGAAACCATCACTCTGAATGCTATTTTATTTGATCAAGGCAAAGCTACGCTACGCAATGAATCCAAAACCGAACTCGACAAAATTGTTGCCTTTCTAAAAACCTATCCAACTGCTGAAATTGAATTGGCCGGACATACATCCGCTGAAGGCGATCGCGCTCAAAATCGTTCGCTCTCGTACCAACGGGTCAAAGCATGCAAAGATTATATCATAGCAAAAGGAATCGATGAGAGCCGAATTGTTTCAGTAGGCTATGGCCCCGATCGGCCAGTAGCACCTAACGATACTGAAGCTAACCGAGCGCGCAACAGAAGAGCGGAGATGAGAGTGCTGAAACTCTAGTGTACCCGTCCGACCGCTTTGAGTGGTCGGACGGATAATCAAAAATAATTTTCCTTTTCTGTGATTTTCTATCCCCTCCCTTTACCAATGGGTTGTAATAAAGTAAATGGATGCAAGATGAAACCGAATTTGTAGCGCTAATTAAAGAGCATAAGGGAATTCTCTTTAAAGTATCGAATATCTATTCGGATGATTATGAAGACCAAAAGGACCTTTATCAGGAAATAGTTTTTCAACTCTGGAAGTCGTTTGGAAGCTTTCGGGGCGAATCAAAGATCAGCACCTGGATTTATCGGATCGCACTCAATACTTCCATTACCCACATTCGGAAAAAGAAAAAGAAAGGTCAACAAGTGGATATTGACTTTGAATTACTGAACAAAGCCGATGAGACCGACACCATCATTGAGGAGCAGATGAATATTCTCAATGCACACATTAAAAAATTAAGTGTGATTGAGAAAGGACTCATCATCCTTCATTTAGAAGGAAAGAATTATGAGGAAATAGCCAGTATCACTGGCTTTACGGCCACCAATGTAGGTACTCGATTATTTCGCATTAAGCAAAAATTAAAGGCACAAATAAATAAATAGGGTATGGAACTGGATGAAATGAAAACGCTGTGGGAAGAGGTGAGTCAAAAAGTTGAAAAGCAACAAACCATGACCGACAAATTAATTTTAGAAATGACAAAAGCACGTTACAAAAATCGGTTCAATAAAATTACAGCTTATGAAGCTTCAGGTACAGTGATCTGCATTTCTATGGCCATTATTGTTATTATAAATTTTGAAAAACTTGATTCGTGGTATTTGGTAGTTAGTGGAATATTTGCTGTCTTTTTTTTAATCGCGCTCCCGTTTGTTGTGTTAAGAACCCTAAACCAAATTCGCAACCTGAATATTGGTATGGGAAATTTCAAAGAAGTACTTAATCAGTATGCTAAACTTCAAGACAAGCTATTGCAGATTCAACGCTTTGGTATTTATTTCAATGTGATCTTTCTTTTCGTTTCATTTCTATTGGCCGGAAAGATTATGAATAACATAGACATTTTGCTCGATGGGGCA
>JBGTGG010000237.1:0-9502 GCA_041746855.1 Cyclobacteriaceae bacterium
CTTTTCGAACTCAAAGACCATATTGCAGCTCTCAATGCAGGCAGGTGGGATTATATTTTTAGTATCATCAAAAAATTTAGAAATCACGATACGTTTATTCTTCCCGATCGAAACGAGGTGACGATGAAAGTACCATTTATGAAAGCTTATGCACTGCGCGTAGTACAGGCTTGTCATAAAAGAGGTGCCCATGCTATCGGAGGAATGTCTGCCTTCATTCCTTCTAAGTCAGAGGAAGCTAATGAACGGGCCTTTGCCAAAGTAACAGAAGACAAAAAGACTGAAGCTTCTCAAGGATATGATGGCACTTGGGTGGCACATCCGTTTTTGGTTCCAACTGCAAAAGAGCAGTTTGATAAAGTGTTGAAAGACAATCCACATCAAAAGCACATAATTCCTGATTTTGATCTACAGGAAAAAGATTTGATTGATGTAAAAATTAGCGGTGCAAAGATTACCGAACAAGGTGTGAGAACCAATATCAATGTTGGGATTTTGTATATCGAGTCATGGCTTCAAGGCGTAGGTGCAGCAGCATTATACGACTTGATGGAAGATGCTGCCACGGCAGAAATAAGCAGGGCGCAAGTTTGGCAGTGGCTGCACAATCAAGTCACCTTGGACGATGGAAGACCGGTTAACGAAGAGCTTTATAAAAAGCTCTTCGTTGAAGAATTCGAAAAATGCAAGTTGCTATTGGGTGTAGAAAGAGTTGCCACAGGAAAGCTTGATCAAGCTGCGCAATTGTTTGATTCGTTAGTAATGGAAGAGGATTTTAAAGCGTTTCTAACCCTTGATGCATACAAAATTTTAGAAGGATAATGTGGTCGCGCTGTTAATGGTTTTTAAAAATCATTCATCTATTTAAAATAAATATTAAAACAAGCAATGAAAAAATTCACATTACAAATAGGTCTCTTCACTTCTTTTATTGTTCTGATTTTTATGCAATGCACCAGCCAAAAAAAAGAAGAAAGTAAAGAAGAAAAAGAGCCTATCGCTATGATGCTTGTCTGGGAAAAAATGGGCGATGATAATGGCATTCTGAACGGCTACAGTGAAAGACCAAGTTCGGTTGAAAAAGCAGAGTTTTCACCTGATGAAGCAAAAATTGTGACCGTTGCCAAAGGTGACTTTTCCATCCGTTTATGGGATGCTGAAACCGGAGAAGAGATATGGAAAATTTATGCTGAAGCTGAAACAGAGGCCGCTACTTTTACGAAAGATGGAAAGTACATTGTAACTGGTGGCGAGGACAAAAAGATTAGGGTCATTGATGCACAAACAGGCGATGTTTTAAAAGTATTGCCAGAAATTGCGAGTGTGGAAGGCCTTCAAATCTCCAACAATGGTAAGTTATTGGCCACAGGAAATGAGGCCGGTCAGCTTAAAATATGGGACATATCAAAAGAACTCAATGAATGGCCAACCCAACCCATGCATACGATGGTGCAAGGTTTTGACAATAGCTACAACGGAGTTGATAGAGCAGAACAAGATAATGAGGCAGACATCAATCAGGTAGACTGGTCAGTGGATGATTCTTTTATCACTTCTGCCAGCAGAAATAAAACAGTAAAGCGATGGAGCGTAAAAGATTTGGCAAAAGGTGATAGTGCTTTGCTCAATACGTATACGGGTCATCCCGGAACAATAAAATGTGGCAGGTTGAGTCCTGATAATAAATACATTGTCGCTGGCTCGGGCCAACCTGCTGATGGCACTGTAATCGTGTGGGACGTTCAGTCCGGGGAAGCAGTTCAAACATTTACCTATCCAAATTTACGCATTATCGAAACAGTAGAATTTACACCGAATGGTGATTTTTTATTTGTGGGTGGCACTGAACTTCAAGAACATGGTGACGGTAGAATTTACGTTTACAAAACTACAGACCTGACAAATGAAAATCCAGAGCCGGTATTGATTTACCCAACCTTTAGTCAGGAGTATCTCTATTTCTCAAAAGATGGGAAAACTTTACTCGTGAGTGGCTCGGATGGAGCATTGAGAGTGTTTGATGTAAAATATAACACAAATCCAATCTAAGATGAATTTTAAATAAGGCGGGATTAATGAGGATGTCCGGATTTGTACTATTGGTGCAGGCTTACAGCAAGTACGCCAATTGGCCCAACTTTGGACGGTGGAAAGAAGGATCAATTTTACTCCATGACCACGGTTGCGAAGTGAGTTACCATAAAATTAAAATCAGTGAATTGAATTAAGAAATGAGGTTGCAATCCAGAAGGTCTTTTTTAAAATCAGGTTTGTTTGCAGGAACAGGTTTGTTGGTTGGTGCAGACTATTTGTATGGTCGCGAAATCCATTTTGGTCAAGATAAAGTACGGATTGGGATCATAGGTACCGGCAGTCGGGGCACAGGTCTTGCGCATTTAATTAATCAGATTTACGGACTTGAAGTGGTGGCCTGTGCGGATGTGATTCCATTTCGGTTAGAAGAAGGAGTTCTGCAATCAAAAGGCGCTAAAGGATATTCCCACTATGAAGCGCTTTTAGATAATAAAACTGTTGATGCGGTAATTATCGCTACCCCTTTCAGCCTGCATGATGAAATGGCCATTGCGGCTTTGGAAGCGGGTAAGCATGTCTATTGTGAGAAAACGATGGCCAAAGGCATTACTGAAATCCAGGCTGTTCTTGATAAATCTTTAGAAAAGCAATCTGTTTTTCAAACCGGACATCAATATCACAGCAGTCCGCTCTATCAGCGGGCAAGGCAAATTATCAATGAGGGATATCTTGGTGATATCACAGCATTCGAATGTCAGTGGAACCGAAATGGTGATTGGCGAAGGCCGGTCCCTGATCCTAAATGGGAGCGGCTAATCAACTGGAGAATGTATAAAGAATATTCAGGAGGCCTGATAGCGGAATTGATGTCACATCAAATTGATTTTATCAACTGGGTCACAGGATCACATCCTGAAAAAATTGTGGGTTTTGGTGGCATTGATCATTGGAAAGATGGGCGTGAAACTTATGACAATGTGCATTTACTTTACGAATACCCTTCCGGGTTAAATGCGCGCTTTACATGCACTACCACTAACGGTTATGAGGACTATCAGATCAAAGTGCTCGGCTCTGAGGGCACCATGATTCTAAACTATACTACAGGTGTAATTTATCGGGAGCAAAAAGCAATTAAAGAAATGGATATAGTAGATGGTGTTTCAGGCGCCACTCAAAAAGTCTGGCAAAGTGGTGCTGGTGTACCTATCGATGCCCATGCAGAAGACCCTACCGTAGATGCGCTGAAACAGTTTTACGATGCCATTACTCGGGGCGAAAACATAGCCTCAAATATTTTTACGGGCGCTGAAACTGCAAAATGCGTGCAAATCTCATTAGATGCTTTGTATGAAGGGAAGATAAAATTTTGGAAAGATTATCCTGAGTTGAAATATTAATTAGTGAACCAAAGAAATTAAGTATGCCTCCTAATGAGGAATGGATAAAAGTAACGCTCATGAAAAGTATCAATCGTAGAAATTTTGTAAAACAAACCGCTTTGGCAGGGGCAGGATTTAGCCTAATGATGTCAGGAAATAGTAGCTGGGCATACGCACCAAATGAAACCGTCAACATTGCTATTATTGGAACAGGTGGAAGGTCTTATGCATTATTAAAAGCATTATCATTCAATAAAAACAATCGCATTACTTTTGCTTGCGATGTTGATCAGCTAAGGCTTGATAAATTTATCAACGCAGCCAAAACTAATTATGGAATAAAAGTAAAATCAGAAACTGATTTCCGAAAAGTTCTTAAGAACAAGCATATAGATGCTGTCCTTATTGTAACACCCGAGCATTGGCATGCCCCTATGGCGATTATGGCATTGCAAGCCAACAAACATGTTTATGTAGAAAAACCGTGCAGTCATAATCTTTCGGAAAATGAATTATTGGTAAGCGCACAAAAAAAATATGGTATGGTTTGCCAAATGGGGAACCAACAACGCTCTTCAGTCACTTCTTTCGAGGCTGTGAAGAGGATAAAGGAAGGCGTTATTGGTACCGCATACTTTGCAAGAGCATGGTATGCCAACACTAGAGGCTCAATCGGAACAGGCGAAAAAATCGCTGTGCCGGCTACCCTCGATTGGGATTTATGGCAGGGCCCTGCCCCACGCCAAGCATATCATAATAATATACATCCTTATAATTGGCATTGGTTCAAAAAATGGGGCACTGGAGAAATCCACAACAATGGTACACATGAAATTGACGTATGCCGCTGGGCACTTGATGTTAATTATCCCAACCGAGTAGTTTCAACAGGAGGCAGGTACGCTTTTACTGATGACTGGGAGTTTTATGACACACAAAATGTGGAGTATGAATTTGAAGGGAAAACGATTGCCTGGGAAGGCCGGAGCTGTAATGGTATAAAGTTATATGACCGTGACAGAGGAGCAATCGTGCATGGAACCAATGGATCCATTATTTTAGACAGGGCTGGTTATGAAATATTTGACCTGACCGGAAACTTAATCGATACTGCAAAAGAAGGAACGGGCAATGCAGCAACTTCATCAGCAGATACTACCGGATTTGATACCCTTACAGTTGCCCATGTCGGCAATTTCTTATCGGCCATTCGTGAAAGTGTACCCTTGAATTCCCCCATTGAAGATGCCAGTATTTCCACCTATCTGTGTCACCTCGGTAATATCGCTCAGCAAATGCAAACTAGTTTATCTATAAATTCTTCTACAGGAAAAGTATTAGATACGAATGCTGAAATGTTCTTGGGCCGCGAGTATGCTAAAGGATGGGAACCATCAATTGATTAAACTAAAATTGAAAATCTATAACAATGGGGATTGTTTTGCTTAATTATTTGTGGGTTTATACCAAAGCATACAACATAAAATAAGGACTCCTAAAAGATTAATTAATCATGCAACAAAAATTCATATTCCCTTTCCTGCTGTTTTTGGTAAGTAGCTTTATCATACTGGCGCAATCACGCGACATGGTGAAATCAACCACAGAACACTATGCATTAGATGAACTCTGGAAGTCCGATAGTTCACTTGGCCAACCTGCCGGGCTTGGGGTGGATAGCAAAGGTAATTTGGTGGTTTTTCATCGTGCAGCAGTTGACCCTAATCGTAATCCTAAAACGTTGATTCAAGAAAACACCATTGCCATATTGGATGTAAAAACTGGTAAAGTGCTCAAAGAATTTGGCAGTAATATGTTCATTTTACCCCACGGATTGACAGTAGACGATCAGGACAATATCTGGGTCACTGATACAGGTATCGATCAGCTATTCAAATTCAATAAAAAAGGAAAATTATTAATGACTCTTGGAGTAGCATACGAAAAGGGTGATGATGAAAAGCATTTCAACCGGCCTACAGATATAGCGGTTCTTCCTGATGGTTCATTTTACGTGAGTGATGGATATGGAAACAGCAGGGTAATAAAATTTTCAAAAGAGGGTAAATTCCTTTTTCAGTGGGGTGAAAAAGGAAGTGCCAATGGTCAATTCAACTTGCCTCATGCGATTGATCTAGATTATGAAGGCAACGTATATGTGGCCGACCGCGAGAATGGTCGGGTTCAAAAGTTTGATAAAGTTGGAAATTTTTTATCAGCCTGGTCTACAGCTTCCGGAGCATTGTATGCGCTTACTGTTAATCCTAAAAATCAATCCGTATTTGCGGTGGATTATCTTGTAGAAGCTGATCAAATCCTAGGTTCTAATATAAGTCAATTGAATGAAGATCTTGAACTCACGTTACAGCTGGGTAGAAGTGGTGATTACGAAGGACCAATTTGCCGCTATCATGATATTGCCATAGATACCAGCGAAAATATTTATGTAGCAGATTTATTAAACAATAGGATACAAAAATTTATCCCCGTTAAAAAATGAAGTCTTTTTATATTCCATCGTGTGTTTTTATAGCAGTGATGCTGATCACATCCTGCCAAGAAGAACGTTCAGGAACTGATGAAGAAGTAACCAAAACCATAAACCCAACCCTTGATTTTCGTCCCAATATTATTTGGATAGTAGCTGAGGACATGAGTGGGAATATTGCTGCCTTTGGTGATTCAACAATCCGCACGCCTGTTCTTGATCAGCTCGCCAGAGAAGGTGTCTGTTATGATAATTTTTATACACCAGCACCAGTATGTGCACCTGCCCGCTCTGCAATTATTACGGGTATGTACCCCACATCCCTAGGCACGCATAACATGCGCACGGGTCCATGGTTTGCTGGTGTACCGCCCGAAGCGCAAATAAAAAGATATGAACAATTTGTACCTGATGGTATCATCGCATATGAAGCGGTACCCGCTCCTGAAGTAAAAATGTTTACTGAATTTTTAAGAAAATCCGGCTACTTTACTACTAACAATTCTAAAGAAGACTATCAGTTTTTAAAAACTCCAACAGCCTGGGACGAATGCAGCAACACGGCACATTGGAGAAACAGAAAACTTAACCAACCATTCTTTTCAGTATTCACTTTGTTTGTAACGCATGAGTCCCAAATATGGGAGAAAGCAAACGATAGCTTGTTGGTGGACGAGCACCTTAATGTACCTGTCCCCCCCTACTTGCCGGATACAAAAGTAGCGCGTCAAGATATAAGGAGAATGTATTCCAATATTCTTGAAATGGATCACCAGGTAGGTGTGATTATAGAACAATTGAAAGCTGACGGATTATTGGACAGCACCATTATCATGTGGTTTACTGATCATGGCGGTCCCCTCCCCAGGCAGAAGCGCTCGTTGCACGACTCGGGTATAAAGGTGCCAATGATAGTCCGGTATCCAAATCAGCAAGATGCTGCGTCACGAGACGACCGAATGATAAGCTTTGTTGATTTAGCACCAACAATGCTTTCCCTCGCAGGAGTTAAACCGCCCGATTATATGCAAGGCAATGCCTTTTTGGGTGAATTCATGGCGAATGAAAAAAATGAATATGTATTTGCTGCCGCTGACCGTTACGATAAATTCTATGATCAATCGCGTGCCGTGAGAGACAAGCGCTATAAATATATCAGGCATTACAAAAATGATAAGCCCGTATTTTTTCCGATAGACTATCGTGAGAATATGGCCATCATGGGCGAGTTCCATCGCTTAAGAGAAAAGGACAGTCTTACAGCTATACAGAAAATCTGGTTTAACCCCACCAAGCCTGAAGAGGAGCTTTATGATCTCTGGACTGATCCGAATGAGATACAAAACCTTGCTTCCGACCCTACATATAAAGCAAAGCTTCTTGAGCTTCGGGCTGCCAACGAGCGCTTCATAAAAGAGATTAATGATCTTGGTTTTGTTCCCGAGCAGGACTTAATTAAAAGGTTTTGGCCCGATGAAGTTCAACCCAAAACAAGTAATCCGAAAATTCAAGTAAGCAACAATTTTGCATCAATAGATTGTGATACAGAAGGAGCCTCAATCGGTTTCCGAATAGCTAGTCAATCGCTTGATGGCAATGTTACATGGGAATTATATACCGATAAACTGGAGGTTGCAACGGGAGATAGCATCGATGTCATTGCTCACAGACTAGGATTCGAGCCAAGTGATGTAATTATATTAAAGATGACCAGTACCGGACCAAAACTTATTGTAAAAGAAAAATCAATTGTGAAGTGAATACAAAAAAAATAGGTCTCCTATTGGGGCCACTATCATTTATTCTAATCCTGTTCTTTCTCCATCCAGAAGGCATGACCCCGGAAGCCAAAGCGGTTTTAGCCTGTACATTTTGGGTGGCCATCTGGTGGATGACGGAAGCGATGCCGATTGAGGCTACAGCACTGATCCCTATTGTCATCTTTCCCTTGTCAGGCGCTGCTTCCATTCGCGACACCTCCGAAGCTTACGGACATCCTTACATCTTCTTGTTTGTTGGTGGTTTTATTATCGCCAAGGCGATAGAGCAATGGGATTTACACAAACGCATTGCACTGAATATTATCAAGCTTATCGGCTCAAACATCAGCCTTATTATTTTGGGATTTATGGTAGCCACTGCATTTTTATCCATGTGGATAAGCAATACAGCCACTAGTGTGATGATGTTACCCATCGGATTGGCAGTGATCAATCAAGTGGAAAATTCCGATGAAATAAGCAAAGTCCATCAGCAAATGTTTGGAAAAGCCTTGATGATCTCAATCGCCTATGCAGCTTCTATTGGCGGAATTGCAACACTTATTGGAACCCCACCCAACCTTGTGTTGGCGGGTATCATGGAAGAAGTTTTTCAAATCGAAATCACCTTTGAACAATGGTTGGCCATAGGTCTCCCCTTTTCCATTGTGATGCTCATCGCCTGTTGGAAGTACCTTACCGCTATTGCTTATCCAATGCATAAACTTCAATTGCCCGGTGGTAAGAAAGTAATCCAAGATCAATTGAAAGCGTTAGGAAAAATATCCTACGAGGAAAAAATGGTTTCTGTCGTCTTTGGCCTGACAGCTTTTGCCTGGGTCACAAAGTCAATTCTTTTAGAGAAATTATTTCCGGAAATTGATGATACCATTATCGCATTGACAGGGGCGGTTTCATTATTTCTTATTCCCAGCAAATGCCGGCCAGGTGGATTGATCGTGTGGAGGGAAGCTGTAAAATTACCATGGGGAGTGTTGCTTTTATATGGTGGTGGGCTTGCCATTGCTGCTGGTTTTCAAAGCAGCGGTCTTGCAAACTGGATTGGAAGCCATGTTTCCATACTTGATGGGTTATCTGTTTTCTTTATGGTACTGATCATTATTGCTGCTGTAAATTTCCTTACCGAACTAACCTCCAATCTGGCCACCACAGCAATGTTGCTACCCATTTTGGCTTCTGTATCTGTAGCCTTACAGATCAATCCTTATTTGTTTATGGTCGGTGCCGCCATGGCTGCCTCGTGTGCCTTTATGCTTCCCGTTGCGACTCCACCAAATGCTGTTGTGTTTGGTTCTGGAAAACTCGAAATGCGTGATATGGTGCGCACAGGCTTTTGGATGAACCTGCTTTCCGTTGTGGTTTTAACGATGCTAATTTATTTTGTCCTTCCCTACTTATGGGATTTTGAAATTTTAAGTGCAGTACCAACTAATCCATAAAAAATTAGTCATGATAAAATTGTTGAAAACGGGACTTCTTTTCTGTTCAATCGCATTGACTTCTTGTACCGCCCCAATCAATTGGGATATGTCCGCTTACGAAGAACAGGATGGACTTACCGCCTCCATTGAAAATGACCGGTTAACCGTTCTGTGGAATGGTGATAACGAACACGAGTTACGGTTAGCATTCACGTTGATAGAAGGCACACCGACCATCGACAATATTGCAATTAAAAAAAATGACGGAAGTTGGAATGTTATCGCCAACAATGTTACACCGGAGTATAGCATTGTATCAGGTATTCGCAGGGTAACGCAGCAACAGACTGAACCTTTATGGAGATTCCGGTTCATGTTGACCCCCCATTCCGGTTG
>JBGTGG010000238.1:0-8616 GCA_041746855.1 Cyclobacteriaceae bacterium
AACAACCGAGTATGTATCACTAATGGCATATACTTGCGTTGTATCTTTTACTGTTTAAAATACTTATTAATTTCCACAAAGTGCATAAAATAACCCAAAGAGGTTCTTAATTGCTGATTTATTGATTTATCCGTTTATTAAACGTTTAAAAAACGGATACAATCAGTGCATTTATCCGCACAACTACCGCTCACTTGTTCACATCCACTTTCCCCTTCATCAATCCAGGTCTGAAAATATAATTATTTTGAAGGACTTTCATTATCAATAGTACGCTTCAAATCCTCCCTATTCTCAGGAAGGTTCGTCTTTGCAATTTCACAAATCATTTCATGATCTATTCCAAAGTATTGGTGGGCAATTAAATTTCTCAAACCATACATTTTCTTCCAGGGAATTTCCGGATACTTATCGATTACCCATTCAGGAATGTTTCTAGTTGCTTCGCCAATAATCTCAAAATTTCTGATGACGGCATCCACGACCATATAAGACCATTTAAATACTCCTCTATTCTAAGCATAGACTGAAGCATATCTTCAAGGTAGAGGATGAATTCACGTTTGATGGGTGTCATACGTATTTGACGTGTTGCAAAATGAATTGCTTGAGTTGGGATTTTAAAGCCTTCTCAGAAACCAAATCAACTTTCCTGTTTAGCTGCTGCTCCAATAAATTCTGAAGATCAAAAAATTCCCAGCCAAGGGGTTTCCGAAAAGAAACCAAAATATCAATATCCGAATTTTCCTGTTGCTCGTTTCTAAAAAACGATCCGAAGTATCCTATTTTTTCAACAAAATAGCGCTGGCTTAAAATCGGCTTAAGCTCCCGGAGTTTCTTTTCAAGATCAACCTGGCTTTTCATGCTTCAATTTACATATTTCTTCACTTCTTCACATCCACTTTCCCCTTCATCGATTCCAAATCACCAATCTCCACCACCGAAGACCCGTATACCGTAATCGTGGATTTAATAAAATCTTCTTCGTTGGCTTTGTAAATATTGTCCACATACTTCTGCGGGTTGCGGTCGATGTACGGGAACCAGGTGCTGTGGATTTGGATCATCACGCGGTGGCCTTTCTTAAACGTGTGCAAGATATCCTGTAAACGATAGTTCACATCACTGATCTCGCCCGCTACAAACGGTTCGGGTTTTTCAAAACTGTTTCTGAACCGTCCGCGGAAAACTTCGCTGCGCACCAGTTGTTGATAGCCGCCCATCTTAATGTTGCTGGGATTGTGATCATAGTTCGGATGGTCATCGGGATACACATCAATCAGTTTAACAATGAAGTCGGCATCTGTGCCACTCATCGATACTTTCAGTTTCGCCAAGATCTCCCCTGCCAAGGTCCAATCGTTTTCCAGCGGTTCCGTTTGGAACGTGATCACATCCGGTCTGCGTGAAGCATTGCGCTGGTCATCGCTCATGAAGCTACGCGGAGTAAACGTCAGTCCTTCCGTTTGGGATGTGTACGGAACAGGCTTTGCAGGATCGCTCACATAACTAAACATCGCTTTTTCATCCAGCGGTTTGTCAATCGAGAGCTGACCGTTCTTTCCAAAATATAATTTACTGGTACCCGTTTGTGGTGGCCACACGGCAAACTCCTTCCACTCTTTTTTCCCGGTATCAAACATGTACGCTTCGGGCAATGTCATCTTCCCTTCGTCTTTCAAATAGTAATTAAAAAAAGTACGCTCCACATCGCGTTGATATTTTGAAGAAAGGCTGTCGCCAAAATAAATGTGGTTGTGCGTGCTTTTGCCGCGTTCACGTGCCCAGTCGCCATGGCCCCATGGCCCCATCACGATGGTGTTCTTCGCTTTCGGACTGGTGGCTTCAATGGTTTTGTAAATATTCAACGGGCCGTACAAATCCTCGGCATCAAACCAACCGCCAACGGTCATCACGGCATGGTTCACATTTTTCAAGTGGGGAAGTATACTTCGCTTTTGCCAGAACTCATCATAGTTGGGATGGTTGATAATCTGGTCCCAGAAAAAATTATCGTGATGGATTTCTTTTGTAATATTTTTTAATGGCCCCTTTTCGAGATAATAGTTGTAACCATCACTTGCTTGCGGAATGCGGTTGAGTTTATCGCCCCATGAGTTTTCCAAGGAAGGCTTGTCATGCTGATAGCCAAACACCGCAAACGCAGCGGTATAACTTTGGAGGTATGCGCCTTGGTGATGGAAGTCGTCAAAGAAAAAATCGGAGATGGGCGCCTGTGGTGACGAAGCTTTCAAAGCCGGGTGTGCATCCGGAATGGCAGCGGCCGTATAAAATCCAGGATAGGAAATCCCCACCATTCCTACGCGTCCATTATTCCCTTTTACATTTTTGATGAGCCAGTCAATCGTATCCCAGGTATCCGAACTTTCGTCAATTGCTTTTTTGTCCTTTGGATTATTGCCGGGGATATTTGGACGCATGTTATCAAACGTTCCTTCCGATAAATAGCGACCCCGTACATCCTGGTAGACCAAAATGTATTTGTCCTTAATTAAAAATTGGGAAGGATAGTTTCTATTTTTATAATCGGTGTACCCGGAGGCATTGTAGCAGGTACGGTTCATAATAAACGGGTACGTTGTGCTTTTGTCTTTGGGCGTGTACACAATGGTAAACAAATGCACACCATCACGCATGGGGATGCGATAGGTTGTTAAATCGTAATGCGTGCGCATGTAAACGGAATCCTGATTTTGTGCAATCAGATTGACACTGATTACCAACACTGCGAATATGCCGATGAATTTTTTCATTGTTATGGGATTATTAATCAAAAATCAAGATAAGGATTTAGGGCTCAAACGGCAATCGCTTTTTTTTGAATCGGTATTTTAAATGGATTGCCACAAGTCGCGGTAAGCGATATATTTACGGACTACAAGCATCCTGTAAATGAAGAAAAGCAAATACCCCTATTTTCTGGCGATGTGTGCCATCGCAAAAAACGAAGGCCGCTACTTCCAGGAGTGGATTGAATACCACCACATGATGGGTGTTGAAAAATTCTACATCTACGACAACGAAAGTGAAGACAACACCCGCGAAGTATTGCAGCCGTATGTTGATAAAGGACTGGTAGAATACACGTTCCTTCCGGGAATGAAAATGCAGCTACAAGCGTACAAAGATTGTGTCAAAAAACACAAACGTCATACGCACTACATGGCCTTCCTCGACATTGATGAATTTATTGTTCCGGTAAAACACAACACCATACCCGACTACCTTCATAGTCTCGGAAAATTTGGTGGCGTTCAAATCAACTGGATCGTGTATGGAAGTGGTGGAGCGAAAACCCGCACGGAAGGTTTTGTGATCGAGCGGTTCCGTGACCACTCCTTGCCCGATGATAAACTGAACCACCATATCAAATCGATTGTCAATCCGAGACGGGTATTGGGATTCTTTTCCGCACACCGCCCCGTCATCATCGGGCTCTACATTGATTCCGAAGGAAAGTGGGTCATGAAATCGTTTTGGAAACGCCCTCCTGTTAGCAATCAAATCCGGGTCAATCATTATGCAATAAAAAGTTATGAAGAATTTTTGGAAAAGCGCAGCCGCGGGCGGGCAAGGTTTAACAGGATACGCGGGTTGAGTTATTTTGAGAACTATGATAAGAATGAAATTAAGAACGATCCGATCATGGAAAAACATGTTGAAGCACTAAAGAAAGTTATTCATTAGAAGCCATTAACTACCCAGCACTTTTTTATAAAATTAATTTATCTTTATTGCTTACCTAACAAACCTCATGCGCCTATCTCTCCTATTATTTGGGCTATTATTCTTTACCATTTTTTCGTGTAAACAAGAACCCACTATCACCACTATCGCTTTTGGATCGTGTTCGCAGCAAGAATCAAAAAATCAACTTTGGGAGGAGGTGATTGCCGAAAATCCTGTTGTGTGGATTTGGGGCGGGGATAATATCTATGGCGACTCCCCCATTTTGGATACACTTATCAGAAAATATAAAACGCAAAAAAATCATCCGGGCTACCAAAAACTAATCAACAATACGATTGTCACCGGCACTTGGGATGACCATGATTATGGTGTGAACGATGGCGGAAAAGAATTCGCAATTAAGCGGGAAAGCCAACAAGCGTTTTTGGATTTTATGGATGTACCGCAAGAAGATAAAAGGAGAAAACAGGAAGGCGTGTATTCTTCGCTGGAAATTGGTGAAAAAGATCGCAAAATTAAAATCATCAACCTGGATACGCGCTATCATCGCGACACACTAATCCGTGAATATTATTTCGACAGCCTCACACAGCGACAACGCTACATTTATCTTCCAAACCCGACAGGCGATATTTTAGGCGAAGCACAATGGACGTGGTTGGAAAACGAACTAACCAATTCAACTACTTCGATTAATATCATCAACTCCAGTATTCAGGTGCTTTCCGAAGAGCATCGGTATGAAAAATGGGCCAATTTTCCGGCAGCACGTGAACGTCTGTTGGATGTGATTGTAAAATCAAAAGCAAAGGGTGTATTGATCATCAGTGGCGACCGGCATATAGCAGAATTTTCAAAATTAAATTTAGCGGGACTGCCGTACCCATTGTATGACTTCACCGCCAGTGGCCTCACCCATACTTGGACTGGTGCAGCCAATGAAAACAATAAACACCGGGTGGGAAATTTAATCGCCCAACTCAATTATGGATTGATTACTATTGAGTGGAGTGCCACGGGCGTACGCCTGGATTTACAGATAAAAGGAAAAGACAGGACCGTCTATCAAACTGAGAAAATTTCATTTCCGCATCATGAAGCGTTCAAATGATTGATCCACTCCAATGTTCCTTTACCATAATTCCGAATGCTCTGATTAAATTTCCCGGCAGTCACTGCTAATTTCTTTACGTTGGTCACCGGCACAACACGTACTTCCCCGGCATCGGAGCGAGGTGCATCCGGAATAAAGATGGTAGCAAGATTTTCATTTTCTTCTACAAGAAAAGCCATATTCCAATACTCGCCATCCTGCACCAACACCGGAATTAGTTTATTCTCCACCTTCTCTCCAAGTGCGTCCGCAGTGATGGTCTTGATTAAAGAATAACCCGGCAAAAAAACGAGGACGTTATCTTCAAGTTTTGAAACCGCTTTTTTTGCGGTAGCAGACCGAAAAATGAGTCCTCCGAAAAAGCATGCAATTATCAACAATACAATCGCCAAGAGTATGCTACCGTCAAAACCAAAAAAATTTTCATTCAGAAACCTGGCGAGCGGATGTGAGATCTCCAGTAAAATTGCAACTGCCTTTTCTATTATAATGCCCACCAACACAATGGGCAACAAAAAAATAATGCCGCCAGTAAGCGTAGCGTGGATAAAATTAAAGATTGATTTTTTCATGCAAGGATGATTACTTTTTTTAAATCAATAGACAACCTCATTAAAGATAGTAAGATTGTGGTAATGAAATTAAGAAAAGGATTGTTTCGCGATTGATAAATCTTACCGATGATCGATAAACCGCCTGACCTTTCTGCTTTCACCTGAAAGTTGGAATTCGTCAAGCGTCTTTTTATCGATTAATTTTAGTTGAGGAACAACCCGCAGCCCTGATTGAAAACGGTCTTTCACCGCTTGTACCACATCTTCCTGTGCTGCCAACAGATGCAGAATCAATTCGTCTGTTCCCAACGAACCCGTTACAACTTCTACAACATAATCAGTAATGCCATCAACCTGGTTCAGGATTTCAAAAATTCCTGAAGGATATAAGGTAGTACCTTTCAACTTGATCATTTGTTGCTTGCGACCCACAACGGGGCCCAGTCGAATCGTATTGCGTCCACACGTACACGGCTCATCGTAAATCGTTGCAATATCCCCGGTTTGATAGCGTAGTAAGGGCATTCCTTCAACGCCAAGCGTAGTGATGGTTACTTCTCCGCTTTCACCATCCGAAACCTGATTGCCCTTATCATCCAACACTTCCACAATAATCAATTCAGGATGATGATGCCCACCCGTTCCTTCGCTGCATTCTGTAAAAGCAGTTTGCATTTCTGTTGAAGCATACGTTCCAAACAATTGGATGTTCCACTGGGATTGAATTTTTTCTCCCAACACGTTCAGCGTAAGATTACTTTTGCGAAGGCTCTCACCAATACACAACGCTTTCTTTACGGATGTTGAATTCAAATCAATACCCTGCTGAGCAGCATATTCAATTAACGCAACCAAAAAAGAAGGGACCACTACCAATGCGGTGGGCTCCAAACGCAAGATACTTTCAAACTGCATGGTGGGTGAGCCAGGACCAATCCGAATAATGCCGGCACCCAATTTTCGAATGCCCTCATAATACGCGATGCCTGCCATGAATTGCCGATCGAGTGTCAACATTAATTGATAACGATCTTGGGCCGTTCCGTTCGCACAGACAAACGATAAGTATTCATTGTACGCAAGGCGTTCAACATCTCCTTTCGTAAGTCCGATGGTAACGGGTTTGCCCAATGTACCAGAGGTGCTGGTAAATTCTACGAGTTGATCTTTCGGTACGCAGGCAAAATCCCAATTGTATTGTTGAAGATCGTCTTTTGTTGTAAAAGGAATTTGCCGAAGATCGTCAATTGTTTTTATCGTTGTCGGATCGATTTGGTTCGTTGTAAAATGTCGCTTATAAAAAGGGGAGTTTTTGCTTACATACTGTATCGCCTCGCGGAGCTTTTCGTTTTGGAACTCCTGTATTTCGGCCAGGGATTTTTTTTCTATATCCGGAATTAATTTCATATCTCAATAATAACAACCGCACTCGCCACCGACTTCAAATGCGTTAGTGAAACATGTATTTTTTGCCACGCGTTCTCTTCTATTAAATCTTTATATTCTTCGCTCAAGACAATTTCAGGTTTGCCATCCTTACGGGAAACAATCTCGATATTGTGAACGTGAAGACTATACATTAACCCTTGTCCTATTGCTTTTAAGAATGCTTCTTTGGCAGCAAAGCGTGCCGCATAGTGTTGGTATGGTTCAAGTTGATCCTCACAATAGGCGATTTCACTGGAAGAAAAAATATGTTCACGAAAGCCTTTTTCTTTTTCGATTTTCTCGCGAACGCGATCCACTTCAATCATATCAATGCCGATACCAACAATCATAATTTATCCTTACATTTTTCCAATTGGGTTTGCATGTGCTCTCGCTCTTGCTCAGTCGCTACCACCAATGTTAATCCTTTTTCATACAATGGAATGGCTTCAGCGTATTCCTTTTTGTCAAAATAAAAATCACCCGCCAGCATATACGAAAGGTAAAGATCAGGATTCCATTTCACCAAACTATCAGGCTGGAGATTTTCACGCGGTTGGAACGGAAAGCGATAGTTGCTGAATTTCTCAAAATCAGAAAGTTGCTTTTTATCGATTGATTCATCCGCTGGGATGGTCATCGAATCAACATAAATTTCATGATCGCTTGTCAGTCGATTCTTAAAAACCTCATTTAAATCATAACAGACGTATTTTCCAAGTTGCCACGGAGATGTCGAAACCCAAATGCGCAAACTAGCCGGATGAAAAACTACAGAATGGTGTGCCACCAATTGGTTGATTGCTTGTTCGTTTCCTAAACCAATAGGACGATTGTTTAATCCATTGGGATCGCGAAGTATTTTAGCGGTTGTCGCAACCGAGTTCAATGGCGTTTCAGAAAGCAATTCTTCAACGCGGTCGAAACGCGGTGACGAAGCTGACGTTCGCATGTGCTCGCGATTCAAAGAATCATCACCCAATGTTTGACTTTGAAAATGATTAGTACTCACAAGATGTTGCCCATCGCTTTCGACCAATTCAATTGCCTTATCAGTTTTTTCAATGAGTGCTGCTCGGTTATCTTTTAACGACCCGATCAAA
The DNA here is from genome assembly GCA_041746855.1 of Cyclobacteriaceae bacterium. Lineage (GTDB taxonomy): Bacteria > Bacteroidota > Bacteroidia > Cytophagales > Cyclobacteriaceae > JBGTGG01. The sequence goes on from JBGTGG010000238.1 coordinate 7,911, forward strand.
AAAGATTCCGAAACAAACATATTCCGCTTTGCTGCAATGGCATACGCTTCGTCAATGGTAGCAGCATATTGCAAAATTTCCCGTGCCACCAATGAAACCGGAGTGGCAGCACCCGCTGGAATTTCTGATTTTGCAGCATTGATGGTAACAGTCAATCCCTGGTCGTTCATACCAGACAACACGCCCATCATGCCTCCCCAAGTAATACTCACAAACTTATACCCTTCCTCAGGGTTTACAAACAATACAATTTTATTTCGCGCAAAATCATCGCCTGAAAAGAAATCAAAATTTCTTCCAATAATGAGGGAACCATCTTCTGACCGATTGCCCCAGGTAGCAAAGGAAGTACATCCCACCAGCGACATATTTTGTAAGGCATGGCCAATGTCGTGGGCGGCATGATAGTTTAAAATCCTTTGATACGGTGGCGCAATGTGGTTATACTCATCGGAAAAAGATTTTGAGACCCCGAAAATTTCAAGTTTGTATTCTTCCTGAATGCTTTCATCCAAATTCCGGTTGAACCATCCAACAAAATATTTTAATATACCCCGATAAAAAGAAGAAGGGATCAATTGTTCAATCTGTGTATTAAAAACTTTTTCCTGATACTGTGTCAATTCCCTGGAGAGTTTACCGGCAGCAACCCCGCGTTCAAAGGGTTTTCCTTCGATGTACATTTCAAACAATCCGGATTCACTTT
>JBGTGG010000239.1:0-2789 GCA_041746855.1 Cyclobacteriaceae bacterium
TTTGAATTCGATCAACAAATCAACATGGGTGTGGTTGGTAAAGTTGGCGAGAAGCTGGCGGTCACGGCAAACTTTGACAACAACAACTCCTTCGACTTTCAAAACAATATGAAAGTGGAATACACCGGTTTCAAAGAAGAAATTTTAAAAAAGTTTGAGATTGGAAATGTGAGCTTGCCGCTGAACAATACGCTTATTCAAGGTGCACAAAATTTATTTGGCTTGAAGGCACAATTTCAATTAGGGAAATTAAGCATTACCGCACTTGCCTCTACCCAACGTGGTAAAACTGCTTCAATTGATATCCAAGGTGGCAACAACGGACAAGGCAGGCCTTTTGAGATCATCGCTTCAAATTATGACGACAATCGGCACTTTTTCCTCGGCCATTTTTTCAGGGACAATTATGAAAGCTGGGTTGCCAATACACCACAAATTATTTCGGGTGTTAATATCACGCGGGTGGAAGTGTATGTACTCAATCGGAACAACGATACCCAGACTACACGGAACATCCTTGGTTTGATGGACTTAGGTGAGCCCAGAGTTATTTACAATTCACAATTGCCTGGAAATGGAACTGCAAACCAGAATAGCGCCAACGACCTGTACAATATGGTAAGAGGATTGAATAGGGATGCAAACTTAATTACTTCTGAATTGAACACCCTGCCAATTGATGAATTACAAGGAGGAACTGACTACGAGAAAATTACCACCGCCAGAAAATTGTCACCAACAGAATTCACCGTGCATCCCCAACTTGGGTACATTACCCTAACGCGAAAATTGCAAAATGACGAAGCACTGGCAGTGTCTTATGAGTACACATACAACGGAGCGGTTTTTAAGGTGGGTGAATTATCCGAAGACTATTCAATCTTAAAAGAGAATGAAGTAATCTTTATGAAGCTTCTTCGTCCCCGTAAAGTCAACATCCGGGATGACAACGGCAGGATCATCCCAACCTGGAGGTTGATGATGAAAAATATCTATAGTTTAAATGTAAATCAACTTTCTCAGGAGGGATTTCAATTGCGTGTGATCTACCGCGATGACAGAACAGGTATCGACAATCCACAGTTACAGGATGGTGTATCTGTTCGCAATCGTCAGTTGATTGAAATTTTTGGATTGGATCGGCTCAACCCGGTTAACGATCCGCAGAAAGATGGCAACTTCGACTATGTGGAGGGGATTACTGTTAATTCACAAAATGGGTCAATCATCTTCCCTTTTCTTCAACCTTTCAACAAAGCATTGCGATTAGCCTTTGACGATGAACCACAAGAAGATGTACTGATCCAAAAATATGTGTACGATACCTTGTACAATACCACGAAGGCAGATGCCGAGTTGTTTGCAACGAAAAACAAATTTTTTATTGTTGGGCAATACACAGCAGGCTCATCCAAAGAAATTATTATTCCTGGCTTTGGTGTTTCCCCAGGATCGGTGCGCGTATATGCGGGTGGAATTCCACTACAGGAAGGAAGTCAATATACTGTAGACTATACTTTCGGCAAAGTAACCATTCTCGATGAAAGTGTATTGGATAAAAATCTGAGTATCCAATATGAACAATCCGATCCCTTTGCATTTCAAACGCGCTCCCTATTGGGGACCCGATTCGATTATGAATTAAATGAGAATGTCAATTTAGGTGGAACATTTTTATACTATAACGAACGTCCACAAATCAGCAGAAACGTAATCGGTACGGAGCCTGCACGCAACATACAATATGGTCTGGACTTCAATATCAATAAAGAAAGCCGTTTGCTGACCAAACTTATTGATGCACTTCCGCTGATCCAAACCAAAGAAAAATCTTCGTTCAATATCAATGGTGAATTTGCCCAACTCCTTCCTGGAACTTCCAATCAGATTGATGGAGAAGGAACCGGATACATCGATGATTTTGAAACCACCGCCACACCATATTCATTGATGAACCCCAATGGCTGGAAACTATCTTCCATTCCTCCAACACCAGAATATGATCCTTATACTTCAGGTAATATTAACGATATTCGGGCGGGCTTCAAGCGTGCAAGACTCGCCTGGTACCAGATCGACAATCAATTTTATCGAAGTGGAGGAAATTTCAAACCTTCTAATATCACGGATGGGGATCTCCAAAACCACTACGTCCGTGCTGTCGATCCGCAGGAAATATTTCCCAATAGGAACTACACACAAGGAAATTTCTTCGAACCGATTATTGACTTTGCCTTCTATCCGCAAGAACGGGGACCTTATAATTATAATACCGACCTTAAACAAGATTTTATCGATAGACCTAGGGACAACTGGGGAGGGGTGACAACAGCCATTCGTACCGAAGTCGACTTTGACAAATCAAACATCGAGTATATTGAATTTTGGTTGTTAGACCCTTTTATTACTGGCCCAAACGGAGTTGTACGCGATGGCAATGTGAATACAAATAATATTACGGGTGGGAAAGTGGTCTTTCAACTTGGCAATATTTCGGAAGATGTAATACGGGATAACCGGTTCGCTTTTGAAAATGGATTGCCTCCTAGCGGTGACTTAACCAGCAGCGGGGTTGATAGTACTAATTGGGGATATGTAACTACGCAACAATACCTGACCAATGCATTCGACAACTCCTCTTCTGCTCGTGCAAATCAAGACGTTGGACTTGATGGAATTCCAAATGAAAAAGAATTGAGCTTCGAACCCTTTCAACCCTTTCTAAATCAAGCGGAGCTTTCAGATACAGAAAAGAATGACCCTTCCGCAGATGACTTCCAGTACTTCCT
>JBGTGG010000240.1:0-7496 GCA_041746855.1 Cyclobacteriaceae bacterium
GTTTGGTTGCCTCCAGGTACACCGGAACCGACCCGATTGGATCGATAACGGCAATCAATAATAACAATTTGGTGAATATGGAAGTCATGGGGTAATGCTTTCTGAAACGTTTATACGGTTACGTTTATCGGGAAAGATAGCGACCCCGAAAAGGATTACCAAAAATACTGCCCCGCTTACATAAAACTATCCGCTAGATTACCTGACTTTTTACATCTTTGGTTTTTAAAACCTAACTCACCTATGAAAAATCTTCCTTTGTTCTTGTTCGGCATGTTTTTGTTTGTGCTGGTTTCTTGTTCCGAAAAGCCCGAAACACGTTTAGAAACCTTTGAACGCATCAATACTGAAGTCCTTCAAAATTCAAAAGCCTATGCCACCTTGGGTGAAGCCACCTCCACCATTGGCCATCGGTTGACGGGATCGGAAAATGGAAAGAAAGCAGAAGAGTATACATTCAACAAATTCAAGGAATATGGTTTTGATGATGTGAAGTATGTTGAATTTGAAGTGGAAGCCTGGAGCCGTGGCACGATCGCTGTAGAAATTGATGGGGAAGCTACCCCGGCTGTTACGTTGGGGCACGCGCCCTTAAGTGCAGATGTAACCGGACAACTCGTGGACATGGGCAATGGATTGGAAACAGATTACACTGCTAATACGGATGCAGTAAAAGATAAAATAGCGTTGGTCTATATTGGAATTCTTGAAGGAAGTGAAGAAGGCCTTAATAATTTACATCGCAGTGAGAAGACCGCGCTTGCCATCCGTTATGGTGCGAAAGGAATTGTGATCATCAATCAGGTTGATGGTGGTGTGTTGCTTACAGGTACTGCTTCTGTTACTGGCGAGTTGATTCCAATTCCGGCAGTGTGTATTGGAAAAGAAAGTGGAATGGCGATTAAAGAGAAATTAAAATCTACTTCCGTGGAAGCGCATATTACCATGACCAACAAAAGCGAAGTGATCAAAGCGCGTGATGTTGTAGCTACCATTCAAGGATCAGAAATTCCGGAAGAGCGGATCATTCTCGGTGGCCATCTTGATTCCTGGGATTTGGCAACCGGTGCCATCGACAATGGTATTGGTTCTTTCGCGGTGTTGGATATCGCGCGGGCATTTAAAGCGAATAACTTAAAACCAAAACGTACGGTGCAGTTTGTAATGTTCATGGGTGAGGAGCAAGGTTTGTTGGGCTCTAGTTACATGGTAGACCAGGAAGTTGACAACGGCACGATCGATCAAATCAAATACATGATGAACCTGGACATGAGTGGCAATCCGATTGGGGTGAATGCAGGCGGTAAACTGGATGATGAGGATTTCTTCACGAACCTTGGCGCTGATATTCAGAAAATTGATTCAGTATATCAAAACAAAATTTCAAATCGCTCGGGATTGCATAGCGACCACCAACCGTTTATGTTGGAAGGTGTTCCGATTTTGGGTGTGATCAGTAATTTAGATCGTGCCATTTATGGATGTTACCATTCCGACTGTGATGATTTTAAGTTGGTGAATGAACAACACATGGTAAACACCGCACGCTTTGGTACGATGCTGTTGTATGGACTTGCCAATGCAGAAAAATTACCAGCCACCAAAATGGACAGCGAGACTACGAAGCAGTTTATGATTGATAACAACCTGGAAGAACCATTGAGGATTGCCGGGGATTGGAAGTGGGATTAAGCTAATTAGACGCTGTTACTCGTTACGTCCCTACAGTACGGTGCTGATAATGTTGTTTTTTTTACAAATATTTCGTCCCTCTGGGACGTGTTTGTTGTATTTTCTACAAAAAAGTTAAGCTCCGGAGGAGCGGTATATTTTTATCCGCGGGTGCAAACCGTGGATAAATTGATGACTTAACACGTGTCGCCTGCTAGCGTTCGATGAAATGCTTTAGTTCATCCGACACGCAAGCACGAACAACCTAGAAAGTGGGATTAGTTACATTCATCACCATACATCGGACCGATTAAGTCTTTAATAAATCTTTGGAGTGTAACCTCATCTCCACTTGTAGACCTTGGGTTCCGGGTTAAGGGATTGTATTTGTCCATGATGCCTTCCGGAATGTATGTCTGTAAACTAGTGGTGAATCGAAAAAATGGTTAGCTATAAAATAGTAAAAGAGTAACATCCATCCTTCAAAGCAAGAGCTTAGCACTTGCTTCCGAAATTACCTTGTTCCACAAAGTGCGTGTTTGTTTAACGCTTAATTTTTATTGACTGTTTATTCAAGATATAATCCATGGTTTGATAACCTATCAAACACTATCGTGTTATTACTACGAACTAAAAAATGTACAATGAAAAAGATAATTCAAATAATGCTGGCGGTTGTAATTTCAACAACAGCCTATTCCCAAAGTAAAGATGTTGTAGACATAGCGATTAGCTCGCCTGATCACACTACGTTAGTGGCAGCGGTAAAAGCTGCAGGTTTAGTAGAAACATTGAAAGGTGATGGACCATTTACCGTGTTTGCACCCACCAATGCTGCCTTTGATAAATTGCCTGCCGGAACGGTTGAAAATTTGTTAAAGCCGGAAAATAAGGAGGCCCTTGCTGGTATTTTAACTTATCACGTGGTGAGTGGCAACCTGGATGCGAATGCTGTTGTGGCTGCTATTAAAAGTGGAAAAGGCAAGGTTGTATTGACCACTGTGAATGGTGCGAAACTTACAGCCTCTATGGATAAGACGAAAGTAAAATTGACCGATGCAAGCGGGAAGTCTTTCTACGTAACGGCCACTGACCTTAAAGGTAGCAATGGTGTTGTTCACGTGATCGATGGTGTATTGATGCCAAAGTAATCGAATGCCCTCTTAATGAAAGGTGTATGAGTGATCATACACCTTTTTTTATATTCGAATTCGTGTAGACACGGTTGCTTTCAATTCATGCAGTAGTTGATACAACCCAAAATACGTGCGGTTGATATACAATGCATCCTTCACTCCACGCGCCCGTTTCGAATTTCTGAATTCTGGCATAGCGGAAATTTTTGTTCCCAACACCGCGAGTTCTGTGAAATAATCCGGGTTTGAAAAATCGAACGTATTTTTTTGAAAAGGCCTTCCCAGTAATGCGATCAGTTCTGTGAAGATCGTTTTAAAGATCGCTTTGTCGGCTGCACTGTCATCATCATAAATAAAACGGAGGTCTTTAAATACCGCTTTTAGTTTTTCTTCATTGGTCAGGATATCCCGATCCAGCAATTGAAAATAAGTAGCGTGAAAATCTTTTGGAATAACTTTCACACATCCGAAATCAATAATGCCTAATTTCTTTTCAGGCGTGATGATAAAATTCCCTGGATGTGGATCCGCATGGATTGTTTTTAGTTCATGCATTTGGAAATGATAAAAATCCCACATCGCTTGTCCGAGTTGATTTGCTTCTTCGGAAGTCAAGGTGTTTTGTTTCAGGAAATCACCCAACGGCATGCCCTCAATCCAATCCATAGTCAGGATTTTTTCACTCGACAATTCCGGATAGTATGTAGGGAAAATAAGATGGGGAATGTGGTTGCTTAATCCTGACAATTCAACAGAACGTTGAAGCTCAAGAACATAATCCACTTCCTCCATTAAACGACCTTCAACCTCTCCAATAAATTCTTCATAGTCAGCCGGATTGAGTTTGAACATACTCAACGCAATGGGCTTTACCATTGCGAGGTCACTTTTAATGCTATCACCCACACCCGGATATTGAATTTTAACGGCTAATTTTTTTCCGTTCAACGTTGCTTCGTGCACCTGGCCCATGGATGCCGCATTTTTTGCAGACGTGCCAAAGGTGTCGAAAATCTCAGTGGGTTTTTTCTTAAAATACTTTTCAAAGGTGCGTACTACTAATGGATAGGAGAGTGGGGGAGCGCTATACTGGGCCATCGAAAACTGTTGCTGATAGGCAGTTGGCAAAATGCTTTTGTCCATGCTCAACATCTGGGCGACTTTTAATGCGCTTCCTTTGAGTTTGCTTAGCGAATCGTAAATGTCTACGGCATTGTTTTGATGCAACGCTTCTTTTGAGTGGTCACCGGTAATCAGCGATTTTCCATAGTGTTTTAAATAATTTCTGCCAATCTTGGCTCCTGTGCTCACAAATTTTCCGGCCCGTTGCATTTTGCTTACGGGCATGTCGTCTTGTTCCTTTATTGGCATTAGTATTTTACTTGTTGGTATAAGAATTTTCCAAAGTCGATGACTTGTTCAAAGAGGCCGTGTGCCAGCGAATCGAATGCCAGCGTAACGGATTTTTCAATGGCCATATCCGTACGTTCAAACCCTGCACTGTCATCTTTCACCCAAAAATGGAGGAGGAACAGAAAGTGAACCCATAGTAAGGTTGGATATTGTTTTTCCAGGTAAGGACGGGTTGATATTTCCTTTGTCGCTTTCGCTTCATTGAGAATGGTCGTGATCCATGGATCAAATTGCTTTTTTATGCCTTTCAGGATGGAAGGTTGTGTTGCCGGATGCTTCCAATCGTTGAGTTGAAGCAAAACAAAACTCCGATTTTGCTTGAGTACTTCGGTAAAAGAATAATAAAAGGTTAAAACCTTTTCGCGGGCAGTGAAGGAAGTATAGTTTTTATCCTTTTCAAGAATAGCAAGCGTGCTTGTAAAAAAACCTTTCCAGATGGCTTTCTCAAGCGCCTCAAAAGATCCAAATTGATCGTAAAAAGTACTTTCTTCTATACCAAGGTGCTTGCAGAAGGCAAAAACACTGGCCGGTTGCTTACCCTCCAATAGAATGTATTGCATATAGGCTTCCGCAATAGACGGTGAAGCTTTGGATTTGCGTGGTGCTTTTTTTGTCTTTTCCATAATTAGACAAACAATAAAAGGGGAATATTGTTCCAGCTCGCGATACTCAAATTTTGAATTAGAGTTTGGAGATGAAATTGCGATAGATAAGTTGCCATTCTTATTGGCTACTATCAATAGGTTTTTACCATTAGAATTTTAACCCAATCTTCACATGGATATCGATGGCCACATCACCAGAATTATTGGAAAAGTAATGAGCATAACCAACACCACCACCTAGTTCATAAAAAAATCGATTTCCAAAGCTTCTGCGCATCACCCATTTAGGAATGAATAACATGCTATTTCCCATAGAATTGAAGGTTGATGGATCCTCATAGTTCGAGAAAATAACCTGATCAGATAGATACGCTACTTTCAGACCAATGAAGTTAGCGCTATTGAATTTTGTGTTTTTAGATTCGGATTGCCTTTTCGAAAAATTATAGTACCAACGAGGCTCCACTATTAATTCAGGATTAGTAATAAAACCAAACTCTCGATTGCTATTTTTTGTATAAAGCAGCGTATTTATCCCTAGCTCAGTTCTTAACGTAAAATGATTGGAAAGCCTACTTTCGTTGAAAATCCAAATCCCTGTCAAACTGGTTTGTAAACCGAACATTGTTTTTTCTAGTGGAGCATCCTGACTCTTACTGATAAATGGAAGTGTTAACAGGAGGGTGATAAAAAGTGTCTTTTTCATTTTATTATAGTTTGGTGACAACATTTGAAAATGCAGCGTAACAGGATGCTTCCTATATTTTTTGTTTTATGTTTTAAGGAGAGATGAATAGGAGTTAAAATTAGTTCTCTCTATGTTCGAATTTAATGTAATTTTTCAATTTATTCTTTATCTACAAAGTACCATAGTCGTATATTGGTCCCTAATGAGCATCTTCACTACTTCAAGCAAAATAATTGTTACCTGTCCGAAGCGTTTGGCTCCGTACATTGAAAAGGAAGTCATTGAACTGGGTATGAAACCGGTCCGTACATTTATGACGGGTGTTGAATTAAAAGGAACTGTCAATGATTGTATCCGGTTAAATTTGAATTTGCGTTGCGCCAGCCAGGTTTTATATTCACTGAAAGCGTTTACCGCCAACCAACCTGATGATCTCTACAAAGAACTGGTTCGGTACCCATGGGAGAAACTGGTCGCTGTGGATGGATATTTTTCGGTAACGAGTACCGTGGATCACTTTACGGTCAATAACAATATGTTCGTCAGCCTGCGGGTAAAAGATGCCATTGCTGATCACATGATCAATGATACCGGCCGTAGGCCAGATTCCGGACCGAATGGTGACAAAGCAGTGTTCCATTTGTTTTGGAAAGATGAAAACGCGGAAGTGTTTTTGGATACTTCCGGAGAAACCTTAACCAAGCATGGTTATCGAAAGATACCCGGCAAAGCCCCGATGCTGGAGTCCCTCGCGGCTGCCACGATCATGGCCACCAAGTGGGATTATAAATCACCGTTTGTAAATCCGATGTGTGGATCAGGTACGATCGCGATTGAAGCAATCCTGGCGGCAACGAATCGTAGACCCGGGTTGTACCGAAACAATTATTCATTTATGCACATACTTGGCTATGACAAAAAGGTGTATGAAGAAGAAAGTAAAAAACTGGAAGAGCAAGTTGTAGAAATCCCCGGACTGAAAGCAGTCGTCAGCGACATCAACGAAGATGCAGTCAATATTTCACGCACCAATGCGGCTCAAGCAGGAGTAGAGGACTACATTGAATTTCAACATTGCGATTTTGAAGAGACCCATTTACCGGATAAACCGGGAGTGGTTTATTTTAATCCGGAGTATGGTGTGCGGTTGGGAGATGAAAAGGAGTTGGAAGCTACCTATGCGCGGATGGGTGATTTCATGAAGAACAAATGCCAGGGATATTTGGGTTATATCTTCACAGGCGGACTAGACCTTGCAAAGAAAATCCGGCTAAAGCCCAGCAGACGCATTGAGTTTTATACAGCGCGTATAGATTGCCGGTTGTTGGAGTATGAGTTGTATGGGGGAACGAGGAGAGTTGATAAGCAAATTGGCTGATCATTTGATTGAATTAGAATAGAGGTTCAAATGCTATTACAGTTGAACCTCCATTCTGTATTAAAAACTCTACAAGAAACTAGTTGGAATTACCAACGCTAATTGCGGGTCTGTTTTCAGTTGCTTGATTATTTTTTTTTCGGCCTTATCTTTCTTCATGTAAGTATTTATAAGTGCTTCCCATTTTTCAATAAGCTGGAGTTCCCCATTCAGTTGAAAACTATCATTCCTGCTATAAAATTCAAGAGCAATAGGTGTTCCGTTTTTTTCCTGAGGCTCAAACAAGAGTTCTAGTTTTTCAATTGTTCTGTAGCTGCCATCGCTACTTTTAACCGTCCTGCCGTGGTTGTTTATCTTGCAAGATCGAAACGGTGCAAGGCTTATAAACCTTTGGGTTTCTTTTTCTTTTCCTTGTTTGAAGAATACTATGGCATTATCATGCTCAGCTAATCCAATTGCCAAATCACCAGATATTTCATGAAGGGTAATTTTGCAATTGTTTATGCTAGAAATAGTTTGAAGCGATTGTAAAAGTTTATTTTCTCTTTCAATATTACTTCTTATCATGAGAATGAATGGGATAATGCATAGTCCTAGTGTGCCTC
>JBGTGG010000241.1:0-5032 GCA_041746855.1 Cyclobacteriaceae bacterium
TCATTTCAGGCTTGGGATATCTGGGCTTTACTGCCGGGCAAATTTTAGCGGGCGGAAAACTTGCAGCAGGAAGTGTTTTTGCTACTATCAGTTGGACTGATCCATTGTTATTTTCCTTGATTGTGATGGCAGTGGTAGTGGTAGTCTATACAAGTTTGGGCGGACTTAAAGCTGTCATCTACACCGATACGATTCAATGGATTGTGTTGCTGGCCGGTTTGATGTTTCTTGGAATCCCTTTTGCCTATTACAAGTTGGGTGGCTGGGATGCGATTGTCAGCGCCTTGCCGGCATCCCATTTTAGTTTATGGAATATTTCCTGGGTAACCTTTTTGAATTGGGCATTTTCCATCATTCCGATTTGGTTCATCGCGATGACGTTGTATCAGCGTGTATTTGCAACACGCTCTGTACAGCAGGCGAAAAAGGCTTTCATCATTGCAGGTCTATTTGAATATCCGTTGATGGCGTTTTCAGGAGTGGTATTGGGAATGCTCGCGCGTGTTGGTTTTCCGGAGAGTGATGCAGAAACTGCACTGCCATTGTTGTTAAATCACGTACTGCCTATTGGTATTGCAGGGTTTGTTTTGGCCGCCTATTTCTCTGCGGTAATGTCGACAGCGGATAGTTGTTTAATTGCTGCCTCCGGAAATATTGAAAATGATATTCTTACATACTCCAGGCGAAAAGGTGGGAAGAATATTGTAAAAATATCGATGCTTATCACTTTATTACTCGGTGTATTTGCATTTCTTTTGGCAACATGGTTTACTTCGGTGTTGAGTATTGTTTTACACTCGTATTCGTTTATGGTTTCGGGGCTGCTGGTTCCCACATTGATTGCCTACTTTTCAAAACGTCCGAACCCAACAGCAGCAATTATCAGTATGATTGGCGGGGGTGGCCTTACACTGGCATTGATTTTTTTGGCGGTTAATCTTCCGCTTGGCCTGGAGCCTACCATTTTCGGGATTACAACATCGGCTGTTTTATATCTGATCACCGATAAATTTTTTGGTAAATGATGTTTGATAAAATCGATACGATTTCAAAGTCATTGGTACAACACGGACCCAATAATGACCGTGTGTATTTAATGAAAGTGAATGCTGATGAGCATATTGAATTCCTGATCGATAAACTATACAACCTCACCCTTTTTAAGCGCTACTCGAAAATATTTGTCAAAGTACCAGCACGGTTTCGTAAATTTTTTCTTTTGCATAATTATAAGTTGGAAGCAGCAGTGCCAGGATTATACGATGGGGAAGAAGAAGGTTTATTTTTCAGTAAGTATTTTAATGCCAACCGCGGTTTTTTGAATACGGAAGAAAAGAAATTACTTCGCGAAGTAGTCGATGTTGCCAGTACTGCATCGGCAAGTGAAGTACCCACCATTCTATCCGGGTATAACATTCGTGTATTGGACGAGACCGACATCCCTGCTATTGCCAATGTTTATAAAGCCGTATTTAAAGTTTATCCCTTTCCAATTTTTGATGAACAGTATCTTGCGGAAGTAATGCGTTCACATGTTAAATTTTTTGGATCAGAGTGTGATGGAGAAATTGTTGCTGTTTCATCCGCTGAAATGGACAGTGAAAACAGCAATGCAGAGATGACTGATTTTGCTACGCTGCTGGCTCACCGTGGCAAAAATCTTTCGTATTTTCTCTTGGAGAAAATGATCGAAGAGATGGGGCGGGAAGGAATTAAAACACTGTATACAATTGCCCGGGCGAAATCATTCGGCATGAATAAAACCTTTGGTCGCCATGGCTTTCAATTTGGTGGGACACTGATCAAGAACACCCTGATCGGTGAATCCATTGAATCGATGAATGTTTGGTATAAGCATACGTATTAAACAAGAAACCAGGTTCTGCTAGCCCATTCTTGCTTGTAAAATTAGAATCCCAATAAACGCCAATAAATTATTGGTTACATGAATGCTAATCCCTGTGGCCAGCGATTGTGTTTTGTTTCTATAGTGCCCACAAACAATAGCAAATGCAAAATAAAAGGGGATCAACTTTAATTCCTGATGGACAAGCGCAAAGACGAATGCTTGTAGACTGTTGGCAATCCAAAATTTCATATGTTTTTCACAGGCAGATAAGAACACACCTCGAAATAGTATTTCTTCATAAATTGGAACCAGGATAACAACTATAAGAAAACCTAGCGCGGGGTGATAAAACTGATTAACAGCGATGATGTCATCTGTAATCGAGAGCATTCCAAGAGCAGAATTTTCAAATAATGAAATACCTGCAAATCGTAAAATGGCTGCATATATTCCGAGACCAGATTTTAACAAGAGAGCCATTCCAATCCCAACACCAATTGCACGTCCTTTACTTTGAAGCGTTCCCCAGATTAACCGCAGATCGGTACGCTTTAAAAGGAATATGGTCATCACTAACAAACCACTACAAAAGAGTAATACCAATGTAGCATTCACTTTACTGATTTCTGGCAATGCATCACGGTATACAATTGATTCATCGAACATAGAAATGATGGTGGGATAGTCTACAATTGCCAACGCCACAAAGCTGATGATTAAATATCCACTACAGATAATCCAAAAATGACGAAGTCCCCATCTGAATGCTGAAGCCGAAAGCCGCATTCCTTTTGTCCGGAAATAAGTTCCGATATAATGGATGGGCAAAATCCACAGGTATGGAATTACCAACATCAAAAAAAGAATTAAAAACAACAGTAGAAGATGAAGAATATCATCAACAGTCCAATAGAATAGGGGAGCCTTGAAAAATATTCGAATGCGATCAATCCCTATTGGATCAGTCATGAAGTTCAACTCCACCAATTCTCGATATTCTACTTTTGCTGAATCGAGTGATCCATGATTAAGATCGTATTCAAAAAGTTTCCGTAACGAACCTTCTTTTCGCCAGGTTGATGCTGCAACTTCTTTTGCCAGATATTCCCGAGCCTCAGCATATAATCCGTTGTCAATAAATGCCTGGGCCAGAGCACTATTATCCTGCCAACCGGTTGAATCTTTTTTGGCAAGCCTAAATGCTTCTATCGCCTTTTCCGGAGCCCCCAGTTCCAAAAGTAGTCTACCTTTTTGATTTAATTCCCACGACTCGTCAAGTGAATCAAGACTACTGGAGAGTACTTCTATTGCCAGTTTGTTTTTAGATTGTGCCTTGTAAAGTCTTCCCAACATTAATGTGAGATCAAGTGAATCCTTTCGCTCTTTGGCCACCGTAGCAAACCGAATCGCCAGCTCATAATTACTTTCATCTTCATATGCTTCTGCTAAAAGTCTGTAGACTTTCCACGCGTGTGGTTCCCATTTATCATTTACAGGAATGTCATCATTTAGTTCTTTCAGATAAGCTGTACGATCTTCCCCGTATAGATAGTCGACTTTAAGTAGGAGGGCTTCAGGCTCATCTGGAAAAGTGGCTACCAACGTATCTACGCATGCAACTGCATCGTCATAATTTGGATTATAGTCTTCATAGGAGTCGTAGTAGGCATTTTCTATTAGCCTGCACCGCTCTATTGAAACCTTAAAATCCCAGGGATTTTGGGTGATGTATTGATCAAATTGATTGATAATTGAATCGTACAATACATCTTTTGAACTACCTAAAAGTTCTAAATAATAGGAATAGTCATTTGGCCTGGCTTTGCTTTGACCGAAACTGTTTGTCGATACCGTTAGGGTCACCAACAAAGCGATAGAAAATATCCTCACAACGAAAGATTAAAAATTTAAGCAACAAGTATAATCGATTTATTGGAGTTGTTGGGAAGGGATGTAATAATTTCAGCAATAAAGATTGGGGATACGAAAGCTTTCGGCCATCACGGGATTTATATACTCTAAGAAAACCATGTTACGTGAAAATGGTGAATATGAGGTCCACCCAGACAACGTGGCATACTGCATTTGTAACACTTAGTTATAAAAATTGCTAAATTCGTTGTGTAATGAACAGAAGAGAATATTTGTATTCGTTGGCAGCCCTTGGCATTACAGCTACAACCACTGGCTGGACTTTTCAAAACGATCAAATCATGAAACGGAAAATTCCTGGTTCAAGTGAAGAATTACCCGTGGTAGGAGTTGGTACCTGGATCACCTTTGATGTGGGGAGTTTAGAAAAAGACAGAAAACCGTTAAAAGAAGTACTAACGCAATTGGTAACACAAGGCGGGAGTGTAATGGATAGTTCACCGATGTATGGTCGTTCCGAACAAGTAGTGGGGGATTTGTCTACTGAGTTGGACATCAACAAAAAGTTGTTCATGGCCACCAAAGTTTGGACTTCCGGTCGTGAAGCTGGGATACAACAAATGAATACATCCTTCCAATTGTTGCACCGGGATCAAATGGACTTAATGCAGGTCCATAATTTAATTGATTTTGAAACGCATTTTAAAACGTTGCAGCAATGGAAAGAAGAGGGGAGAATCCGGTACATCGGGATCACACACTATACGGATACAGCCCACAGTCAGTTGGAAAGTATTATTCGGAAAAACCCAATCGACTTTGTGCAGGTAAATTACTCCATTGATAACCAACATGCCGCCAATAGCCTTTTTAAAGTTGCGCAAGAACGAAACGTTGCTGTGATCGTAAACCAACCATTTGGTGGTGGGGATTTATTTGAGCGTGTTGCCAATAAACAACTTCCGGAATGGACGAAGGAATTTGATTGTACCGGTTGGGGATGTTTCTTCTTGAAATTTATCCTTGCAAATCCTGCTGTTACCTGCGTGATTCCGGGTACTTCCAGACTTACTCACATGATTGATAATTTAAGCGCAGGGGTTGGGCGGTTGCCGGATGAGGCACAACGGAAGAAGATGATTGCGTTAATCAACGCTTGATGTAAAAAAAAAGGTAGCCCGTTTCCAGGCCACCTTACTTGTCCTTGCCTGAAATACGTTGACCGTTTTTTGGAGTTTACAGACACCAAAAAGCAAGACAAATATGGCTACATTAAAGGAGTATGAAAAACTGACTGTTACGGAACGGGTC
>JBGTGG010000242.1:0-2915 GCA_041746855.1 Cyclobacteriaceae bacterium
ATGGTTTTATTAATTATTACAAAAAGACAAAATAATGTCTGGAGAAAATACAATGAAACTATCAACCGACAACGGTCAACCGACAACTAGATATTTAAGATTATCAGGTTTAGAACCTCTCATCATCACCCCCGAAAGCAATTTTGTAAATGTTGGGGAGCGTACAAATGTGGCGGGTTCCAAGATGTTTCTTCGACTTATCAAGGAAGAAAACTATGAAGAAGCTATTAAAATAGCCCGAGACCAGGTGGAGGGCGGAGCCCAAATTATTGACATCAACATGGATGACGGACTCATCGATGGAAAAGAAGCCATGGTCAAGTTTCTCAACCTGGTCATAGCAGAACCGGATATTTCGCGCGTACCGATAATGATAGATAGCTCAAAATGGGAGATCATTGAAGCCGGATTACAAGTGGTACAAGGGAAATGCGTTGTCAACTCCATCAGCTTAAAGGAAGGAGAGACACAATTTATTCACCATGCGAAGCTGATTAAGCGTTACGGAGCAGCAGTAATCGTCATGGCTTTTGATGAGCTTGGACAAGCAGATAATTATGAAAGGCGTGTAGAAATTGCTAAAAGATCTTATAATATTTTAGTAGATAAAGTGGGTTTTGCCCCCGAAGATATTATTTTCGACCTGAATATTTTTCCGGTAGCGACGGGAATGGATGAGCATAAGTTAAATGCACTCGACTTTATAAAAGCTACTTCCTGGGTTCGTAAAAATCTTCCACATTGCAGTGTTAGTGGTGGAGTAAGTAATGTTTCCTTTTCATTCCGTGGTAATAATCCGGTGCGGGAAGCCATGCATTCCGTGTTTTTGTACCATGCTATAAAGGCAGGGATGAATATTGGGATTGTGAATCCTACTATGCTAGAGGTGTATGACGATATTCCGAAAGATTTATTGGAACGGGTAGAAGATGTTATTCTCAATAGAAGAGATGATGCAACTGAGCGTTTGCTGGATTTTGCTGAATCGGTTATTGGAAAAGCTAAAGAGAGCAAGGTGGATTTATCTTGGCGCACCGAACCCTTGCAAAATAGAATCACGAGGGCTTTGGTTAAGGGTATTGATGAATATATTGTTGAAGATGTTGAAGAAGCCCGTAAAAATTCCCACAAACCCATTGAAGTTATCGAAGGTCATTTAATGATCGGGATGAATGTGGTGGGAGATTTATTTGGGAGCGGTAAAATGTTTTTACCTCAAGTGGTAAAATCGGCGCGAGTTATGAAAAAAGCAGTGGCCTATCTGCTACCTTTTATTGAAGAGGAAAAGCGCCTTAATCCTCAAATAGGGGATGAAAAGGGAAACGGCAAAATCTTAATGGCTACAGTGAAAGGAGATGTCCACGACATTGGAAAAAATATAGTAAGCGTAGTTCTCGCCTGTAACAGTTATGAGATTGTAGATTTAGGGGTGATGGTACCTCCGGAAAAAATTATATCTGCAGCGATAGAGCACCAAGTGGATATTATCGGGTTGAGCGGATTAATTACTCCGTCTTTGGATGAAATGGTCTTTTTAGCAAAAGAAATGGAGCGACAAAATTTTAAGGTTCCCTTGTTAATTGGAGGAGCAACCACAAGCAAAGCCCATACCGCTGTAAAAATTGACACCCAGTACAGTGAAGCTGTAGTGCATGTCAATGATGCCTCAAGAGCGGTAACCGTGGTCGGTGATTTGTTGCAAAAAGAAACCTCACAGGCGTATAAAAAAGCAATTAAGACGGACTATGAGGATTTTAGGGAGAAGTTCTTAAAGCGAACTAAAGTCAAAGAGTATAAAACTATTGCTGAAGCACGAGAAAATAAGTTTCAAATAGATTGGAATACGTCTGAAATCGTAAAGCCAAAAGAAACGGGAATTCATATCTTTGAAGATTTCGATTTACGGAAATTGGTAGATTTTATTGATTGGTCACCTTTTTTTAGAAGCTGGGAACTGCATGGAAGGTATCCGGATATTCTGACCGATGAGGTGGTAGGACAACAAGCTGTAGAGCTTTTTGCTGATGCCAGAAAGATGTTAGAAAAAATATTTTCAGAAAAAAAGCTTAAAGCAAAAGGCATTTTTGGTTTATTTCCGGCCAATACGATAGGCGATGACGATATTGAGGTGCTGACGGGTGACAAAAGATTTGTATTTCGCACGCTTCGTCAGCAATTGAAACGAAAAGAAGGTGTTCCGGATTATGCGCTGGCCGACTTTATTGCACCCAAAACCTCGGGAAAGCAGGATTATATAGGTTGCTTTTGTGTTTCTACCGGTTTTGGATCGGATGAAATGGCAGATGGGTATCGAAAAAATTTAGACGATTATAATTCCATTTTAGTCAAAGCTCTGGCAGATCGTCTAGCTGAGGCGTATGCGGAGTATCTGCACAAGGAAGTCCGCACCAAATACTGGGGTTATGGCGCCGATGAAAAATTATCTTATGAAGAGTTAATCGATGAATCGTATAAAGGAATCAGACCAGCTCCGGGATATCCCGCTTGTCCCGATCATTTGGAAAAACTGACCATTTGGGAACTGTTGGATGTGGAAAATAAGATTGGGGTAAAACTTACGGAAAGTTTGGCCATGTGGCCTGCATCCAGTGTAAGCGGGTATTATTTTGGAAACCCGGAGGCCAGATATTTTGGTTTGGGAAAAATTAAAGAAGATCAGGTCAAGGATTTTGCAGATAGAAAGGGAATACCGGTTGAAGAGGCCACAAGATGGTTGGCACCCAATTTAGTTGAGAGTTAATCGTTAAAAGTTGATGGAAATTGTTCGTAATGGAATATACTGAACTAGAAATTTGGAAAGAATCAAGGAAATTAGTCAGTCAAATTTATAAAGTCACAACGTCTTTTCCAAAGGAGGAAACCTATGGATTGACAAATCAGATAAGAAGTTGTTC
>JBGTGG010000243.1:0-6832 GCA_041746855.1 Cyclobacteriaceae bacterium
ATATTGAAACTAGCTTTAGTTTCATAATCATAAGTAGGTAATCTTAATTTTATTTTAAGCGGTAATAGTTAAGATTAAAAATTTAGTTTAGTTAGGGGTCAAAATCCTATCCACCAACAGGCGGATAGGATTTGATTTTTATAGCTATTTCTGATATTTATGAATAAAAAAATCTCATAACGTTTTAACATTATGAGATTTGAGATTATTAACTTTAAATAAGTTATTGTTGCATCTTATTTAATCAATACAACTCCTTGATTTTCTTCAACTTTTCTTCCCAAACGGCAAGATTGTCCTTGTGATTTTCAATATTATTCAAAACACTTTTTACCAACGGATTGGTTTCATCGATGTTGGAGAAGAACTGTAAGTTGTTTTCCAATTGGTTGATTTCGCTTCGGGCTTCGTCAATTTTTTTACGAATAAAGTTGTGTTCGTTGTCAAGAAGGCGCGTATCGTCAGGTTGCGCGAGATTTTCGATTTTGTTCTCAAATTTGATCATTTCCACTTCCGATTTGTCCATTTTTAAGCTACTGAACAAATTATCGAGGGTCTTATTAAATTTGCCTTCAATAAAACGTTTGTTTTGCGGTACCTGACCAATGGATTTCCACTCTTCAATTTTAGCCTTGATGGTTTCGACATCGGCTTCTGGCTTACCACTTAATTTTAAATCTTTCATGGCATCCAATAGCTTGGCCTTTTTGTCAAAAGCATCAAACTGTTCTTGGTTTTCAGCTTTCCGCTCTGCGTTTATTTGATCGAAATAATGATTGCAGGCGGCCTTAAAGCGGTTCCATATTTTGTCGCTGTCTTTTCTAGGCACATGACCTATATTTTTCCATTCGTTTTGGATTTTTTTCATCAACGGTGTTACCGTTTCAAAATCCTTACTGTCCTTGTTGTCTTCAGCTATTTTGATGAGGTCCAACTTTTTCTGTAAATTATCGTATTGGTCCTTTTTTAAATTCTTGTAAAAACCATTTTTCTTTCTATTGAAATTCCTAACCGCCGATTTGAATTTCGCCCAGATGGCCTCGTTCACTTTAACAGGGACTTTTCCAGCACTAAAAAACTCTTGGCGCAATGATTCGATTTTTTTTATTTTATTTTGCCAAGCCTGATGCGTGTTGCCTTCATCTTTAGTTAGTTCTTCGATTTTGGCGATGATTTCCTCTTTTTTCTCTAAATTGAGTTCATGGATTTGATCCATATTCGAAAAATAGGCCTGTCGCTTATCATGGATTGTTTTGGTCGCATTGCTGAAACGATCCCAAATAGCTTCGCGGAATTCACGGTCAACGGGACCTAAATCTTCCTTCCACATTTTATGAAGCACCTGCAATTCCCTGAAAGCCCTATTGGTGTTATCATCTTGTGCCAATTCTTCAGCACGGTCTATGATTTTTAGTTTCTGTTCTAGATTGTGTTTAAAATCCATATCGCGCAGATCGCGATTGAGGTGCAAGAAGTCATAGAAGATCTCCACATGATGGTGGTAGGTGTTCCATGCATTGTTGTATTTATCCCTCGGAATTGGCCCTGCAACACGCCATTGTTCCTGCAATTCCTTGAAGTGCTTATAGGTCGTATTGATGTTTTCTTCGACATTGATGAGACCTTTGATTTCTTCAATGATGTGAAGTCTATTTTCAAGATTAGACTTGAGGTTAGACTCAAGACTTTTATAATAAACGTTAAGGCTCTTTTTGTAATCATTTAAAAGCGACGTAAAACGTTTTTTAACCGGACTGGTAAAATAAAAATCGATTTCACTGCCACCATCGGCCAGAAAATCTTCTTTCTTCTCTTCAAGGATTTCTGTGAACTTGGCATTGAATTCCGATTTGATATCCTCAACATGCGATTTTATGGTTTGAACCTTTTTGTTCTTTAAAAGGGATTCAAATTCATCCGCCAATTGTTCCATTGACATGGCATGGTAATCTTTATCTTCCAAAGCATGCCTATCAACATTATCTGAGTCTTCCGCATCTTCCGCATTGGAATCTTCAATCTCTTCAACGTGATTTTTTGCTTTATTGGCAGTGGCCGTATCGGATTTAACTTCTTCAACATCTTCTGTTTCATCATCTATTGAAGTGTCACCCTGATTTTCTGTATCTTCCAATTCAACGTCAGAAGTTTCTTTTTCTGTAGTATTTTCAACATCAACGTCAACTTCACTTTCAGTTACAACGTCACCTTCCACATCATTTTCAGTTTCTATTTCAGCTTCAACTTCATTTTCATTTTCAGTTTCTACTTCAGCTTCAACTTCACTTTCAGCTACAACGTCACCTTCCGCATCATTTTCAGTTTCTATTTCAGCTTCAACTTCATTTTCATTTTCAGTTTCTATTTCAGCTTCAACTTCACTTTCCGTATCATTTTCAGTTTCTATTTCAGCTTCAACTTCATTTTCAACTTCACTTTCAGTTGCAGCTTCTGTCTTCAACTTCTTTTTTTCCGTATCCGTATGCGTTTCCAAGTCTTCATTGGTAAAAGTATCTTCAGAAACTTCTATTTCCTGTTTTCCATCTGCATTTCGCAGGTTATCATTCTCTGACATTGTTACAATGTTTTAGTTCAAAAATATCTTAAAAGGTTAAATATACTAACAACTCGCTAGATTACAAAGCAAAAACGGCTTTTGGGAAGATTTAAGCCATGGACCAAATATCCCAAGCTTTTTCTGCTTGAAGTTCCAACATGCTGAATCCGTTGCTGATGGTGGCACTTTTTATTTCACCACAAATCAAAAATTTGGTTTGAATGGGATTGTAAATTAGATCGTAAAGGAGATGTCCGTTGGAAATGCCGTCATAAGGAATGGTTGGGCATTCGTTGACATTGGGATGCGTACCAATGGGTGTGCAGTTGATGATAATTGGATAAGATTTTATTAGCTCTTCTGTAAGGTCTTCGTATACAAATTTAGCCTCGGCATTAGCTTCCCGAGAAACAAAATCATAAGGAATGTTAAATTGTTTCAGTGCATATGCAACGGCTTTGGATGCGCCACCTGTACCCAAAATTAATGCTTTGTCATGTTGGGGTTTCAATAGCGGCTGAATTGATTTTTCAAAACCATAATGATCTGTATTGTATCCAATGAGTTTGCCAGATCTTGTAATTTTTATGGTGTTGACTGCGCCAATTTCTAGTGCTGTAGAAGTCAACTCGTCGAGATAGGGAATGATGGCTTGTTTATAGGGAATGGTAACATTTAGTCCTAACAGATCAGGATTTCGTTTGAGTATGGAAGGGAATTGGGAAATGTCATCAATATCAAAATTCTCATAGGAATAATCGATTCCTTCAGTTTCAAATTTAGTCGTAAAGTGAGTTTTTGAAAAAGAATATGAAATGTTTTTACCGATCAATCCAAAATTAGGCATTCGTTTTTCGTGTTTTTTGACCATACCATTCTAGCGCCAGTACGATTAATATACCACCTACAATGTACAAAATTGCAAGATAAGTTTCGGTATTTGCCTCAGGAATAAATCGCTCATAATTAGATACAATTTTAGAGCCAGTGGAATCGTAAAGGAAGTCACCTGTATCTGATAACTGATAGATGGTTTTTTTCCAAGGCCAAACAACACCCAAGCTTCCTACAATAAACCCGATAATGGCAGCTATGGTAATATCCTTATAATGTTTGAAGATATACGTGAGGATATGTGAAAACGTAACCAAACCAGCCACCGAACCCAATGTAAAAACAACCAAAACCTGAAGCAGTCGTAATCGAGGGTCATTGTCTATAAAGCTAAAATCGCCACTAAACACTTCATAAAAGGTGTCTGAAAGTGCATTGACCGAATCGACGAGCAACAATACATAATTCCCTAATAGGATAAGAATAAACGAACCTGAAAACCCTGGCAATGTCATTCCTGAAACACTGATCATACCACAGAAAAAAACAAACCATAGGTTGTCATTTTCTTTTGCTGGGTCTAAAAAGCTAATGCTAACACCGACTATTATACCTATAACAAGCGAAAGTACGGTTTTATAATTCCAAATTTTAAAGTCTTTGTTGATATAATAAATGGAGCCGATGATCATTCCAAAAAACAAACTCCACACATAGAGTTCATTGTGTATCAAGAAATAATCTAGGATTTTTGAGACGCTAAAATAACTAACTACCATTCCCAAGAACAACAAGCTTAGGAACCGACCATTGATGTAGTGATAGAAGGATTTAAACCTGCCATTAAGTAACAACTTGAAGGCTGTTTTATTCACTTTTTGCAGCGAATAGATAAACTCTTCGTAAAAGCCTGCAACAAAAGCTACGACGCCTCCCGAAACACCTGGAACTTTATTTGCCGCTCCCATACCCAGTCCTTTTACGACGAGAAACAATCGGTCCATAAACGATCGGGTGCTTTGCATGTTAGTTTTTTTTGTCTCCTATTTTTTCAAGGATGAAAATAGTCAAAAAACCAGCTATCATCAAGCCAATGGCAAAAACAAGTTGAGGATCGCCCTCATAATTCATTGGCCAGATACTTTTCTCGACGACTGGAATTTCAACCCCTTCAGAATTGGTGGTCCAGGTCAGTACCTTTTTCCAAGGCCAAATTTTATTGAGGGAACCAAAAATAAATCCGGTCAGCAAAGCCAAAGTGACATTGTGATAATTTTTAAACAACCATTTTAAGACATGGCTAAAGCTCAAGATGCCAACCAACGCGCCAAAGGCAAAAATTATGATTTTCTTAAAATCAAAATCGTGTAAGGCATCGCTCAAGGTTTTATATGCTCCTAAAATAACCAAGATGAATGCCCCAGAAATTCCTGGAAGTATCATGGCGCAAATTGCCAAAGCGCCTGCAAAAAACAAGAAAAATGAATTGTCGTTATTAGCCATGGAAGGCAATTGTGAAATAATGTACGCAGCCAAAGCACCAACAATAAACATAATGATGGCAGCAAGGTTCCATCGTTTGATTTGTTTGCCTACAAAATAGACACTGGCAACTATGAGACCAAAAAAGAAGGACCAAATAAGGATGGGATGATTCTCAATAAGGTATTTTGCCAAACGCATAAATGTCACAAAACTGATGAAAATACCAATGAATAATGCGACTAAAAAATTACCATTCAACTGTTTCCAAAAGGCTAAAAATCCTTGCTTTTTCCACGTGGTGAAGAGCGACAGGTTCACACCACTGATGGTAGCAATCAATTCTTCGTAAATACCGGAAATAAAGGCGATGGTTCCTCCAGAAACTCCAGGAACGGCATCAGCTGCTCCCATGGCAATTCCTTTAAGGGAAATGACAGCATAGTCTAAAAAGCGTCTTTGCATCTATTTTTAAATAAGAACGCTAAAGATATATAAATTTAACTGGACTGCTTTTTAGAATTTGAAATAATATCCTTCACGGATTTTTGTTTGGCAATAATCGGAAATAACTCGTCGATGATAAAATCAAATTCAGGGTTGAGAAGCAATCCGTTTTTTAAATGGTAAAAGCCTTTTTCTCTTTCAAGTAGGGTGTAATAAATACCAGCAAGACGGTATTCTATATCTGCAGTTTCAGGATAAAATTCGGATCCCTGTATTAAGGTTAGGGCGGCAGCTTCACATTCTCCAAGATTGACCAGAATATCTGCCCTGGACAACCAAGTGTCCAACTCATAATTGCCCAAATCCAAGGTTCTTTTATACCCACGTTCAGCTTCCTCAAGAAAGTTTAAGCGATGATTGATTTGCGCATACAATTTCCAATAAAGCACATTGTCGTTATCGATATTGATGGCTTTATTGATGTAATATAGCGCTTTCGGATAATTTTGCTGTTTGTTGTAAAACTTGGTTATTGCAATCCAACCTTTATCCAAAAGTGGGTCTTCATGAACGGTCTTGTAATAATATTGCACAGCCAAATCAAACTCTCCCAATTTTTCATGACAATTGCCAATTCGCAATAATGCGAATGAGGTCGGTTCGTCTAGTGCCAAAGTGATTTTATAGTTTTCTATGGCTTCGTGGTATTGTTTCTGTTTTTCCAGTACTTTGCCTTTTTCGAGGTAAGCACCAACAAACGTATCATCCGAAATAATGGCAAAATCAAAGGCTGCCAATGCTTTTGTATAATCTTTCATGGTGAAGTACTGACGTCCCAATTGATGCCAAGCCACTTCGCTATAAGGATTACTATCGAGATATTGATTTAGGAAATCGATGGCTTCAACATTCAAGTCCAAAAAGTCAAAACAATATATGATGTTGTAAAGTGCCGAATAGTCTTCATTGTCTAGCTCCAAACATTTCACAAAGTAATTTTTAGCATTCTCAAATTGATCCAAAAACAAATATTCCATTCCTATCAATGCATACAAATCAGCCTCATCTTCCTCTTCTTCAATAAGTTTAAGGGCAATCATCAAGGTGTCAATTGCTTTTTGATGCTCGTCGCGCTTTGACAGGATACTTGCCTTCTGAATGTAAATTTCTTCGTTAGTGGGTTCCAAAAGATAGAGTACATCGAGCAATTTGTCGGCCAATTGCAATTTGTCTTCCAAAACATAAATTTCTACCTGAAATAACTTGAGATTTACAGAGGTTGGATGTTGTTCCAGCCCCATTTTGATGGCTTTTTTTGCGAGCGCAATTTTGCCAATCTCGAGATAGTGGTAGATGATGTTTTCGAATTCTCCTGAATCAAAAAACAAAACATTGTTTGTTTTTAGCATTGACTCAAATTTGGTCAGGGATTGATTGTTGTTGTCGTCACGTTGACTGAACTCCATAAGCAGATGTAATGGTTCGTTGAAATAAATTTACTCTTATGATAAG
>JBGTGG010000244.1:0-2708 GCA_041746855.1 Cyclobacteriaceae bacterium
ACCAGATCTGTATTGAACTGAGTCAATAATATTATAAGGCTCCTTCGGAGAATCTGGTTCGTACAGATAACCGGTAGCTGGCCCAATCCGGGTAAACAATGATAGCCGTATACCGACCTCAATGCTAAGTTTCTCACCTAAGAAAAAAACATCACTGAAGTAAAGTGCATTCTCGAATGAGTTTTCTTCAGGTATAACAGTTGTTTTACTGTTTGATTCTGGGGAGGTTGGACGTAATTCTCCCGGACTAAAATTATAGAAGGTAGAATGAAAGCCAAAAGCATACTTGTTCCTTGGTTTGTCTAGATTAAAATCAAATTTAATAGCCGGATAGAAGGTGTTGTATTTTAAGTTGAATGCTGTTGAAGGCTGATCTTTTTCAACACTAAAAGAGTAATTGCCTATATATGCGCCCACACTAAAAAATAAATCATCTGCAATTTTATTATCATACCGCATTGATAGAGTAATATTCTGCCAACTATTAAGGGTATCAGTGGATAGTGTAAACTTATCCTGACTAACATAAGATGAAAAAGTAAGTTTACCTCCATCTTTCAATTTTTGAGCGTATTTTATTGATCCATCATAGAAGAAAACAGAACTCTTTTCAATATCATTATAAGAATTTTGTAGCAGTTTTAGTATCCAATCTGAGTAGGTTGTACGGAATGAGATTAAAAGTGAGCTCGTATCTCGCTTTATGGGCCCACCGATGGTAAGGTTAGTAGAAACAAGCCCAATTCCAAATTCTCCCCCCCAACGATTATAATCCCCTTCTTTCGAAACCATTTTTAATACGGAAGAAACCCTTCCACCAAACTCAGCAGAAATTCCACCTTTCTGAAAGGATGCCTCTTTTATAGCATCAGCATTAAAGGAAGAAAAGAAACCAAAGGCATGAGATGTATTGAAAACCGGAACACCATCATATAATACCAGGTTTTGATCAACACCGCCTCCACGAACATTAAATCCTGAACTGGCTTCGCTTACAGATGTAACACCTGGTTGGGTTTGCAATTGCTTTACGATATCTGCCTCTCCAAGGAAAGTAGGTGCTCTGGTTAAATCTGTCATCTTTATGGAAGACTCTCCTACCCTACTTGATGTTATGGATTTGTCAGAAACAATGACTTCATTTAGTGTAGTTGGTAACTCGTCCATCTTCATATTAACTACACCATCTTCAAAAATATTAAGCCTGACAATTCGCTCTTCAAAATTCACATACCGAAAGCCAATAATATATTCCCCGCTCAAAAGTTTTAATTGAAAACGACCGGTTGCATCTGTGGTCGTTTGTATGTTTTCTCCATTTACATACACCAACGCACCAACCAATGGACTATTATGTTCCTTATCCTGAACAACACCCTGAAGCTGAACTTCTTTAACTATTCCATCATCTCTACCAATATCAAGTTGATCAACCTTAATCTTATTCCGCTTTGCAGTTTCAACGAAATTGTCTCGAACCTTGCTCCCCGAAGGATCCTTAATAAAAATAACAGCATAATTGTCTAAAAAATAGAAATCAATCTCTGAATTTGCCGTTGCTTTTTTCAGCAGATCGCGAAGGCTTAAACCAGAATCATACGGAGAAACCCGGAGTTTATCAATCCAATCAGGAATAAAATAGAAGCGAATTGTATTTGTCTCCTCCGCTGCTAAGCAAAACTCAAGTAAGGTTTGCTCTTTTTGAATTGTAAGTGAAAGGCTGTCTAACTTATCCTGTCCCACCACAAGACGAAATACCAATAAGAACCCCACTAAACACAAATACTTCTTCAACCTAATTATTTTCATGAAAGATATTGCGAAAAAAAGAACTATTGGAAATTATTATACCAATGGTTCCTGCTGACTCAAACAATGGAATGATCCCAGCCCCCAAATAATATCCGAAGAATCCAAACCAACAACTTTTCGTTCGGGAAAGCATTGTTGGAGAATGTCTAATGATTTTTCATCATTTTTATCCTTGAAGATCGGAACGATTACATATTTATTGCTGATATAAAAATTCGCATACGACATCGGTAAGGGCTGCCCTTCATACATACGAAGTGAAGGCATGGGCAATTCGATAATATTCATTTGTTTGCCCGACTCCAGGCGCATACGTTTCAGGTTTTTCAAATTCTCCTGAAGGGGCTCATAGTTTGCATCGCTCTTGTTGTGCTCAACTACCGTTACCACGGTATCGGCATTTACAAATCGCGTTAAGTCATCAATGTGACCATCGGTATCATCGCCAATGATTCCATCTCCCAACCACAAAATATTTTCCACACCATAATAATTATAGAGATACTCCTCAATCTCAGGTTGCTTTAAGTGTGGGTTTCGGTTTGGATTTAGTAAACAAGCAGTAGTCGTGAGCAATGTTCCCTTACCATTGAACTCCACAGATCCTCCTTCCATAACAATGCGTGGATACACCACCGGAATATCATAATGCGCAGCAATCAATGTGGGGATATCGTCATCCAAATCATACGGAGGATATTTATCACCCCAAGCATTGTAGCCCCAGTCAACAATAATTTTTTTGTGCTTTGCCTTCGGATTGATGAGAAATGCCGGGCCATGATCGCGGCACCATGCATCGTTGGTGGGATGCATAAAGAAATTTACTTTCGATAAATCTGCACCGACATTTTCCAAATGACCGATAGCCTTTTTTTTCATCGCTTCATCGACAA
>JBGTGG010000245.1:0-7855 GCA_041746855.1 Cyclobacteriaceae bacterium
GCCTGTACTGTAACACATCCTTCTATTTCATTTTCATCGAGCAAGGGCTTCAAATCTTCCGGCATAAAATCCTTCTTGATTTTATACATGTCATTGGTGATCCACGCATCGCGAACGGGATCGTACTTCCAAAAATGTTGATGTGAATCGATTCCCCTCACGACCAAGCTTTCACATTTTGTTTTGCTGAGCCTAACCCATCAATCCCCAATTCAATTACATCACCCGCTTTCAGATAAAACGGTGGCTTTTGTCCAAGGCCAACACCTTCTGGTGTGCCGGTGGAAATAATATCACCCGGCATGAGGCTCATGAATTGCGATAAGTAGGCCACTACATGTTGTACATTGAATATAAAATCATTGGTATTTCCATCTTGCATTTTCTTACCATTCAGCGTAAGCCAAAGTTTCAGGTTATTGGGATCAGGGATTTCGTCTTTCGTTACCAGGTACGGACCGAGTGGTGCGAATGTATCACAGCTTTTTCCTTTCACCCATTGTCCTCCCCTTTCCAATTGGAATTCACGTTCACTCACATCATTGTGCAAAACATATCCGGCAACATGATTCAACGCTTGCTCTTCTGAAATATAATTTGCACGCTTTCCAATCACGATGGCAAGTTCTACTTCCCAATCTGTTTTCGTACTGTTCTTTGGGATAATGATGGTGTCGTTTGGACCAACAATGGATGATGTTGCTTTAAAAAACACAACCGGCTCCGTAGGTTCCGCCATGCCGCTTTCCGCTGCGTGTTTCTGATAGTTCAGTCCAATGCAAATGAGTTTTCCTGGTCGCTTTACAGGCTCGCCCAAACGAATATCATTTTCGATTTTCTGTGCGGAATTTGTTGTAAAATCCTGCTTCAGTTTTTCGATTCCATTATTGGCAAAGAAATCTTCATCGTAATCATTCACCAGATTGCTTACATCATAGCGAATTCCATCCACTTCTATTCCGGGTTTTTCCTTTCCGGCAATTCCGTATCGTATTAATTTCATTTATACTTATTTTTATTAATTGTTCAATGTAATAAATCCACCATCGATTGGAAAATCGGTGCCGGTGATAAAGGAAGCCTCATCCGAACATAAATATAAAGCAAGCGCTCCTATCTCTTCCGGTTTGCCCATTCTTCCCAGCGGTTGTGTTTTTGATAAGGTGTCAAACATTTCTTTTTCCTTGCCGGGATAATTCTTGGTGAGAAAACCATCTACAAAAGGTGTGTGTACCCTTGCCGGGGAAATGGAATTGCAACGAATGTTATATGCTAAATAATCCTGTGCTACTGAAATGGTCATGGCATGCACAGCCCCCTTGCTCATGGAGTATGCAAACCGATCGGCAACTCCCACATGTGCAGCAACGGAACTCATATTCACAATCGATCCGCCCTTTGCTTTCATGCATTCAACCCCGGCTTTTAAGCAATTAAAAATGCCTTTAATGTTGACAGTATATATCCGATCCAAATCTTCAACCGATGTATTTTCTAAATTCCCAATATGTGCAATGCCTGCATTGTTTATCAGAATATCCAATGCTTGATTTCCGATCTCCTTTTTAAAAATATCCTGAACGTTACGTTCATCTGACACATCACACTTGACTCCGGAGGCATATCCACCAAATGTTTTAATTTCCGAAACTGTCTGCGTTAAATTATCCTCATTCAAATCCAAAATTAAGACGCTGGCACCATTCCCTGCTAATGCAATTGCTATCGCTTTTCCAATACCGCTTCCACCTCCGGTTACAACGGCACGCTTACCTGTTAAGTCAAATTTTTTCATTCGGTAAAATTATAATGATACGCCTCTTTTCCAAGGTATAAAATCATCTTGCTCGAGTTTCATAGCTTTTGTCACTTCACCGCTTGCTACATTTATTATTTTCTCCATAAGCTCTTCTCCTACCTGAGCAACCGACTTTTCACCCGTGATAACAGTTCCTGCATCAACGTCAATAATATCATTCATTCGATTAAACAAACTTGAATTTGAAGAGATTTTCAATACGGGTGCGATTGGATTACCTGTTGGAGTACCTAATCCGGTGGTGAATAAAATCAGGTTGGCGCCTGAACCGGCAAGGCCTGTTGTTGATTCTACATCATTTCCGGGTGTACATAGTAGATTTAAACCGTGTGTAATTAGCGGCTCAGTGTAATCCAAAATGGCTGTTACTGGGGATTTACCTCCTTTTTTAGCTGCACCTGCCGACTTCATGGCATCGGTAATCAGTCCATCCTTAATATTTCCCGGAGAAGGGTTCATCGCAAATGCTGATCCTACAGCGAGTGCCCTGGCCTCATATTCCTTTTGAATTTTTATAAATTTTTCTGCAACATCATCTGATATACAGCGATCAACAATATTTTGTTCAACCCCGTTAAGTTCAGGAAACTCACTTAGAATTGCAGCCCCACCAAGTGAAACAACTAAATCAGATACATATCCCACTACAGGGTTTGCCGATATACCGGAAAAACCGTCTGAGCCGCCACACTCTAAACCAACAATAAGTTTATCAAGTGCAGCAGGCCTACGATCAATCTTATTTGCTATTGCAAGTTGGTCGATCGTTTTATCCAATGCTTCCTGAATCAGTTTCTCTTCCGAAAACAACCGCTGTTGTTCAAAATAGAGTACAGGTTTTTTTGAGTGTGGGTACAATTCTTTTTGTATATCCTTAAACCAGGATTCCTGTGCATGTTGGCAACCCAGACTTAAAACGGTTGCCCCTGCTACATTGGAATGGTTGATATACCCTGCCAAAAGTCTCAGAAGCATTTCTGAATCATTTCGTGTACCACCACAACCGCCATGATGGTATAAAAATTTTATCCCGTCAATATTCTTAAATACTTTTTGCTCTTGATGTGGCGGAATGGTCGCATTAGAATTTGCTGAGATTTTATTTCGAACATAGGCTTCATACGTATTGGGGCGATAGTATCCGAGGCCTTTCGAAAGGGCTTCTTCCATTACTTTTAAGTTCCTGTTCTCACAAAAAACCAGCGGAATAAAAAGCCAATAATTAGCGGTCCCAACTTTTCCATCCTCCCGATGATAACCCATAAATTTGCGATTCTTCCATTTATGATTTATTTCCGGTTCCCATTGGATGGGCGATCGATGTTGCCATGAAACCGGCTTGGCGTAATGCGAAATATTTTCGGTGGTCAGTACAGTCCCCGCAACTAAATCTGAATTAACAGTAGCAACCGGAATTCCATACATCATAACTTCATCCCCTTTCTTAAGATCCTTAATCAAAAATTTATGTTTTTGGGATACTCTTTGTGGAATGTGTATGCGGTATCCTTCGTAAGTAATTGCGCCCGCTTCAATATCGACCAACGCGATCAATACATTGTCCGCATCATCGATTTTCAACACTGTATTCCGCTTCACGCTTCATCTGATTTAAGAAACCCTTACCTGTTTTTGCTTGTGGCTGATTTTGCAGTGGATCGTTCCTATATCATCTCTTTTATTCAACATTCGAAAGTCTCACACCTCCTTTAATGTTCGTGGATGCTTTAACAAAAGGTGTATCCCCTACAGGTTGTCCACTGCCTATTGAAATTTCAAAAGCACCCGGTTCGATAACCCGTTGGAAATCCTTGTCGAGAATCGAAAAATGATCCGCTTTGATCATTATTTCCACCTTCTTTGTTTCTCCTTTTTTAAGGTGAACCCTTTTGAAACCCGCCAACGAACGAATAGGCACCGGCACCTTGGTTTCTTCGTTGGAGAGATAAACCTGAATGACTTCTTCTCCATCCACGTTTCCCGTATTTGTAATCTCGACAGCAATATTTAAATCCTCGCCAGCTGTAAGTGCTGAAGGAACTAATGCGTTTTTATAAGAAAAGGTTGTGTAGCTTTTTCCATATCCAAACGGGTACAATACATCACCTTTAAAATAGCGATAAGTTCTCCCTTCCATGCGGTAATCAAGAAATTCCGGCAAATCATCAATTGATTTGTAAAATGTTATGGGCAATCTTCCGGAAGGATTAAAATCACCATAGAGCAATTGTGTCAATGCCATGCCCGTTGCCTCCCCAGGATAAAAAGCCTGAACAATAGCAGCAAGGTTTTCCTGTTCCCAATTCAAGGCAATCGCACTTCCGCTAAAATTTACATAGACGATCGGTTTCCCGGTCTTGTGCAATTCTTTCAAGAGGTTTCGTTGAATTTCCGGCAATTCAATATTTGTTCGGTCCCCGTGTGCAAACCCATCCATTTTAACAGGCATCTCCTCTCCTTCAAGATTAGAGGAGATCCCACCACAAAAAACAATAACATCTGCTTTTGCTGCAATGGCCAACGCCTCCTTTTTATAATCCCGTGAAGTATCCACCCAGGTAAGGGAAGCAAACTGCTGCTGATGATTGCTCGACCACCAAAAAGCAGCTACTACCAACTCTGCTTCAAATTCATATTGCTTTCCTTTTTCCAATCGAATCGCTTTATTCGTTTGCTTCTCTCCATTGATTTTCACAACCACATTGCCACCGAATAAATACGTGCCGGTCTGCGTAGGCTTAATAACACCCGACCAGCGTACTGAAAAGGATTCATCCAAAACCTGATTGATAGGCGAACGTTCCCACAGAAAATCAATTGCTTTATCGACCCGTTCAATAGAAGGTTTACCTTCAAAGGTTGTATTTTGATAATAGGAAGCATTCAATCCGTTGGCCAATTTCCCATTGACGAGGTGAAAGAAATTATCAGCCGTGACCTTTCGATAATCCGTGAACATTCCGGGCACAATTTCGGAACCGGGTGTATACAAAACCTTGTTTTTTCCCAATCGGTTTTCAAATCCCTGTAAAGGTGTAACCGGATTGATCGGGTCGCCATTATAATTTCCAATCAGTATAGCGTGGTTATTGGCGTTCGGACCAATAAGTGCAATGCGCTTTCCCTTTTGTAATGGAAGTATCCCATCATTCTTCAGCAGGACTAAAGATTTTTGGGCTGCTTCCAATGTTAAATCGAGGTGTGGTTTAGAACCTACTACCGTCATTGGTATATTTGCATACGGTTGGTTTTCTTCCGGATCAAACATCCCTAATTGAAAGCGTGCTTTGAGCAAGCGTGCCAGCGAAACATTTACATCCTTCTCATTGATAATACCTGCTTGCGCTGCAGCCGCCACATCTTCGACAAACACTTTGCTTTCTTCACAATTCAAATCCGTACCAGCAGCAAGCGACCAGCCCATTGCTTGTTGCGGGGTCTCCACCACGTGGTGGTTTTCCTTTTTATAAAAGTCAGTGATGGCACCACAATCCGAAACGATGTAGCCTTTAAAACCAAACTCATTTCTCAATATAGTGGAGAGCAACAAATCCGAACCACAACACGGTTGGCTGCGAAAGCGGTTGTACGCACACATCACCGATTGTACATTAGCCTCTGCTACTGCTGCACGAAAGGCGGGTAAATACGTCTCATACAAATCACGATCATTAATATAAATGTTATCAATATGACGCGTAAACTCGGGGCCGCTATGAACAGCATAGTGCTTGGCTGTTGCAATGGTTTTAAAATAATTTGGATCAGTACCTTGCAGTCCGTTGATAAAGTTGACCGCCATCCGTCCGGTTAAGTACGGATCTTCCCCATACGTTTCCTGGCCTCGTCCCCACCGTGGATCCCTGAAGATGTTGATGTTGGGGGTCCAGAAGGTTAACCCCATGTAAATACTTCGCGCATTGTTGCGTGCAAAATTGTGGTGCTTTGCGCGTGCTTCATCTGAAATGGCTGTAGCCAAACGCAACATCAAAGGTGTATCAAAAGTAGCTGCCAGTCCGATTGCTTGTGGGAATACTGTTGCCTTTCCTGCACGTGCCACACCGTGCAAACATTCATTCCACCAATTGTAGGCAGGGATGCCTAACCGGGGAATAGCAGGCGATTCATTAAAAAGTTGGTTTACCTTCTCTTCGAATGTCATCCGTGACAATAAATCTTCAACACGTTCTTCAACCGGTAATTTTGGGTTTTGATAAGGTGATTCAGTTGACTGTGCCCAACTGTAGCCGGAAATAAAAGTCAGAATAATGAAGGCAATGGATTTGGATTCCATATTTATAAAGTTTGGTTATAATTTAATTCGTACTGGCAATGTCATTAATCGTATCAAATAATTTTCGATCTGCTGCTCCTTCATCTACCAGTTTTCTCCAGATTGCATAGATGGCGATGTTCCATCCCATGTTGGGTTTCCACGGCTCACCTGTTTGCGTATTCAATGTTTCGAAGGTAGTGTTACCAATTTTAAAATCGAGGCCAACACGCCAAATCAAAAGATCTTCAGCCTCTTGTATACCATGAAGATAGGCATCAATCAAAAATAAATTATCATATAAAAAGTACGAACCACCTCGAAAGTATGTCCCGTCCGAAATCTTATCATGATTGACTTGCGAAACGTATCCCGGAATATCATACGCCTCACTGCATAAGTACGCTCCATCCGGAGTTGCTACCACTTTGAATCCAAAGGGTGTCTTTGAATTTTTTACAACGCGATCAAAGTGGTTTTGAACGTGCTGGCTGTCCAGCAACTTCGTGTTGAAAAATAATTGCGCCATCAGGTCGGGAACCAATGGGTCGGGGCCTAGTATTAATTTCTTTTTACTAATGGGGAAAAAGCCAAGTTCTTCGTTGTATAGATTCTGATAGTTGCGTAATGCAGCATCCGGATTTGATTGAATGGAAAGTCCCAGATCTTTTGCCATTAACAATACCAGGGCAAACAAACCCTGATTGTAGGTTACTACATCGTCCTTCTCAAATGCAATCACATCCCCCCAATATTGGAAATCCAGACGGCCATCGCTTTCAAGAAAACTGTAAAAATAATTATCGCGCGCACGCTTCTCAATAGCATCCACATAGTCCTGCACTTTTTGTAAATCCACGGCTTTGTTTTCCTTGATTGCCCGATACGCCCAAATCACACTCATCAATGGATACTCCGCATAGTTGTTCACTACGGATAATTCATTTTGCATACAGGCCGCATCAAATTCCGGGGATAGCATCATTGAAATCCAAAAGGCATCACGACCATATTGCGTGTTTCCATACTCCACGGAAGGAACAACCCAATATTTGCTTTTACCGGTTTCATTAACTCGCAGATTCATGTATGCAGTTGTAAAAGATAATGCACCGAAATAATCTTCGTATTCACCATTTGAAAAATGTTCTGCGGCAAATTGGTTTACATCTTTCCGAAGACCATTGAGGTTAGTGGCTTTGCTGGAAAACAGGATACCTTCAAACATATGGCTATTCTCACTGTCGATGGGATGATAATACGAAAGGATTTTTCCTGGCGCCATCTTTTGCGACTTCTCGGTATTGTATTCAATATCCAGCTCTTCTTTATCGATCGGTTTACTACCGGGTGCTTGTCCGTTGTCACCGGATGAAAGGGATAGGGTTTCTCTTTCCACATCAAATACCTGACTTGTGAAATTATTATAAAATGCTGGTGAGCCATTCAGGGCCACAGCAAAACTGTTATCGTGCTGCACGGCAATCATCGGTACTGCCTGTTTGGCTACACCTTCCGAAATCCATGCGTCCACATCGTGGGGGCTTTGCCTGAAAATTTCAATACTTTCTACAGCACCATTAAAATTGAAGGGTGTGCCTTCCTCATAATTGTAAACTAAAGAAAAGTATACCTCCGCTGTGCCCAATACTTTTGTTGCCTGAATCTTAAAAACTGTAAAATCCTGTTTAGGAAGAAGTGTTACCGAAACATCTACCCCATTAATTAAATTCTCATGTAGGAATGGTTTAGTTAAATTTTCC